>DASVHL010000067.1:0-5342 GCA_036382575.1 Saccharimonadales bacterium (SeqCode)
AGGATTTGGTATTCCAATCGTAAAAACAGGAAAAAAGAATAGTGCAGCGATCAGCAAAACGACTACAACAGGAGTTAGCAGAACACTAAACCATCCTACAACTAGCTTGATACCATGGTCGGTCTGCGGATGCAATCGTGAGACCAGCAAAATCAAAAACATGACATCGATTACTAATACCCAAAACGGTATGACCTCAAAATGCCAAATTGTTGTCGGCTGGCCTAGAGATTTAGCAAATGCAATAATGCCAGTCAGAATATCCAATACAACATTCATCATGTTCACCTCTATCATATGATGGAAAAGTACAGTCACTCTTAATAATAGCTGATTAAGTTAAGAGATCAACACTATTTGTGTTCTCATATATTTCTGGTAAAGTAATGCTATTATCACATCTCTTCTATCGAAAGTTGTTGGATATGTCCCTGGAAATCGTAAAGAGCATCCTTGTCACAGGAATCGACCAAGAAGGTCGACAGATTCAGGTCACTGCACATGATCGTAAACGACAATCTGATGAGCGGATATTGAATGTCACCGTCACTGACCTTACCGGTAACGAACTGCGGTCGCAATTAAACTGGCAGTTTGCGATTAATGAGAATGATCCACAAAATGCAGAGCACCTCAAGAACATCCAGCACGATCGTCGAGAGTATATCGAACGGAATCGGGAAAACTGGAAGGACGAAAAGGACCCGAAGGTACTTACACTAGTAGAGAAACACAGGTACGAACCAGCTATTTTTTGCCTTAAGCCCATAGGAACTCATCCTGTCGCACTGATCGTTGGCATGCACGCTGTCGTTCTTGACCAGTCCCACAATGGCGCATTTATTTTCGATGTCCTAGGTGAAATTGTAGACCTAAAACTCTTGTAACTCCCCTTGCGTTGAGCACTCTAAAAAGAAGCTCCGCATCGCGGAGTTTCTTTTTATTTCAATGCAACACAATCTTCACCAAGAAGTTTTACTAATTCACCAAGTAGTTCATCACTACCATCCACCTTGAATGGCAGTTTAATGGCTGATTTTTTATCAGCACCGAGCACTAAGATAATATCAATATTGCCGACAAAACTACTACAGGCCTGCTTCAGTGACAAAAGCGCACTATGATCTTCGGTGTCTTTAATGTGCACAAATAATTTTTTAACAGGTGGAATATCTGTAATCGGCCGCGGTTTTTCTACAGCTGGTGCAGGTTTTTCTTCGGGTGCCGTACTAGCCGGTGCCGTGACAACTCCACCGGTTTTCTTGGCTTTAAATTCTGCGACACGCATTGCCTTAACCTTGGCACTCATCTTTGGCGCTTCCATTTTACGACCGGTTGATTCGTATTCACGCAGCTCTTTGTCGGTCACTTCAACAACTTCGTCTGCGATCATCTTGGCATCGGTGCCAAGATTACCATCGCGGTCTCTCGCGCTAATCTTTCCGGTAACGCGAACGACCGCATCCTGAACTAATTTTGCACCAACTTGCTCATATAGATTCGGGAAAATAATCACTTCACCTTCACCGGTTTTATCCTCTAGACCTAGGAATGCCATCTTGGTTCCTGATTTTGTCACAATCGTGCGCACCGTCGAAACAAGCCCGCCAATCGTGGCTTTCTTGCCGTCAACATCAGCCGACATACGCGACAACGGAATGGTCTGCTCTTCAAAGTAAGCATCATAGTTATCAAGTGGGTGCGCGCTGATATACAGACCAAGCAACTCGCGCTCCCACGTCAAACGCTCCTTATCTGTATGCTTCGCCGGGGCCGTTTGCATGGAAATTGTCGGCTGAATACTTGCAGCACCAGTCAAGCTGCCGAAGAGATCGGTTTGACCGCTAAGGGCTTCCTTTTGAACTTTGCTTGCAAAAGCCTGAACAGTTTCGAGGTTATATAGCAAATCAGAGCGATCGCCCATGGCATCAAACGCGCCTGACTTAATCAGCGAATCCCATGCTTTTTTATTAAACTTGCTCGTCGAAACGCGTTTAGCAAAATCCTCAACGCTCTTAAATTTACCGTCTTCGCGTGCACGAAGAATTTCTTCAACCGCACCAACACCAACGCCCTTGATAGCTGCCATACCAAAACGAATCTCACTTTCACCTGGCACAATCGCAAATTCCACATATGATTCATTTACATCTGGCGAAAGCACATTAATACCCATGTGGCGACATTCAGTAATTTCAATCGCCAAACGATCGATATCATCTTGGTCACTGGTCATCAGGGCTGCCATAAAGGCATCAGGATAATGGGCTTTCAAGTATGCCGTCCAGTAAGAAACCAGGCCATAGCACGCTGCGTGTGATTTGTTGAAACAGTAATTCGCAAATTCTTCTAGCTGATCCCAGAACTTCTCGGCAACTTCCTTTTTCGCACCACTCGTTTTCATGGCACCTTCAACAAAGTCGACCTTTACCTTGCGCATCAGATCAATATTCTTTTTACCAACGGCCTTACGAAGTGTGTCCGCCTGACCACCCGTAAATCCGCACCATTCCTTAGAAATCTGCATAAACTGCTCTTGGTAAACCAAAATTCCGTAGGTATTTTTAAGTGAGTTTTCCATACCCATATCTAAATAAGTAATCTCTTCTTGGCCATGTTTTCGCTTAATAAAGCTATCGATAAACTGCATTGGGCCAGGACGATACAAGGCGACCATCGCAATAATATCTTCAAACGCGGTTGGCTTCAGTTCACGCAAATACCGCTTCATACCCGCAGATTCAAGCTGGAAGACACCAGTTGTGTCACCGCGCTGAAACAGTTCGTATGTCTTACTATCGTCAAGTGGAATCGTCGCAAGATCAATCTCGTCTTTGTATACTTTTTTAATAATACGGAGTGCATTGTTAATAATCGTGAGGTTAGACAGACCCAAAAAGTCCATCTTCAGCAATCCCAGCTCTTCGACTGGACCCATTGGGAATTGCGTCGCTACGACACCCTTTTGCGCCATCTCGAGAGGGACATAATTCACCACTGCTTCTGGTGCAATTACGACACCAGCAGCATGCACACCATGCGATCGCATCGTGCCTTCTAGACGCATCGCATAGTCAAGCACCTGTTTGGCGGTTGGGTTGGTTTCATACTCTTTCTTTAGATCAGCGTCTTCTTTGACGCTAACAACAAGAGGAATATGTCGGCCCTGAGCTGGTGGTGGAATTAGTTTCGCCAAACGATCACTCTCCGCGTACGGCACCTGCAGCACACGCGCCACGTCACGTACAGCAGCACGCGCTGCCATTTTACCGAACGTGCCGATGTTTGTCACGCGATCACGACCATATTTTTCGGCACAATATTCAATCACCTCGCCACGGCGAGTATCTTGGATATCAATATCAATATCTGGCATCGAAATACGATCCGGGTTAAGGAAACGCTCAAACAGCAAGTCGTACTTCAGTGGATCAAGATCGGTGATACGCAGCGCAAAGGCAATAATCGATCCAGCAGCCGATCCACGACCCGGGCCAAAGATAATTCCCTGGGATTTACCCCAGTTAATAAAGTCTTGGACAATCAAGAAATAGCCGTTGTAACCCATACGATCCAGCACGCCAAATTCCATATCAAGTCGCTCAACTTGCTCAGGCGCTAGTTTTTCACGAATTGCATCATTGCCCATATTCTCGGAGTCATCCCATGGAATCCCGAGATAACGAAATGCCATGCCTTGATATACCAAGTGGTCCAGATAGGACTTTTCCGTCATGCCTTCAGGGACTGGAAACTCTGGAATCAAAATCTTACCGAGTTCAATTTCAACATGACAGCGATCGGCAATTCTCTTTGTGTTGCGCACAGCCTCTGGATTTGTCTTTTCCCAGCGACCAATAATATCCTTTGGGTCAGTTACGTGAAGTTCGAAATCAATCAAGCTCATGCGCTTTTCATCACTTAAAAATGCACCCGTTCCAACACATAGCAATATTTCATGTGTGTCCTGGTCGTCATGTGTCAAATAATGTCCATCACTCGTCACCACACACGGAATATCGAGTTCTTTTGAGAGTCGTTCGAGATATTCATTAATTTTTACCTGCACATCCCATTTGGCCGGCGCATCTGGATGACCATGATCCTGCAATTCAAAATAGTAACGATCACCAAAAACAGATTTGTACCAACTGGCAACCTCTTTTGCTTCTTCGTAATTGTCATATCGCAAGTTTTCGCCAACTTCACCACTGGCACAGGCTGATAGAATAATCAGACCTTCGTTATATAGCTCGAGTAGCTCATGGTCGATACGCGGCTTATAATACATACCCTCAAGATTTGCGAGCGTTGATAATTTCATCAGGTTGCGATAGCCCTGATCGTTCATAGCGAGAATAATTAAGTGGTAGCGTGCTTTATCTTTTTGCGGATCACGATCATGTCGAGACCGCGCAGCCACGTATGCTTCCATACCAAGAATAGGCTTAATGCCACCAGCATGAGCAGCCTTGTAGAACTCAATCGTACCACTCATGGTCCCGTGATCGGTAATGGCAGTCGCTTCCATGCCTAAATCTTTGACTGTCTGGACAAGATCGGGAATCTTAGTCAAACCGTCTAACAAGCTGTGATGGGTATGATTATGCAAGTGCACATAATCTGCACTTGTTAATGCTGTCGAAGCAGCTGCTATTTCTTCGGTTTGTACCCCCATACTACACTCAGTATAGCGAAGTTATACCCTATTTGTCTGTAGTAAAATTATCGAGCTTACTGTGACTCGATCGTATTAGTCACGCCATTAAAGAAATCATGTAGTGGCGGAAAGAATCCACCGACCACACTAAGCAACCAAATAATGATAGCAACAACAATTGTACCGCCCAGCACACTACCTAGGCCAAAGAAAATACCGCGAATAAAGTTCATTCGGTACACCTGTGCGCGACTACGATGAAAGTCGTAAAACAGATCTTCTATGACGCTTCTCCTAGCGGCACGCTCGTGAGACTCTTTCATATTTTCAACGACTTTTTTGGCATGCTGTTTCATGATATATACTTTCTTTTAGACAAATCTAAGTAATGGTTTTAGTGGAGATTAAATAGGAGAGTTTAACTACTTTTTAGAAAAGAAGCCTTTTTTCGCACCTTCAATAGCACCTTCAACAGCTCGCTCGCCACGCTCTTTGTAGTCTTCTGCTTTACCCTTAACCTCTTTTACGGCTTTTGTTGAAGCATCTTTCACTTCGTTAGCCCGTGTTGCGGCTTCGCCTTTTAATTCAGCGGCCTTGGCTTTGATATCAGCACGTGTTTCTTTACCAGATTTTGGTGCGGTCAACATACCGGCAACCAAACCTGCTGCTGCGCCTACGAGTG
>DASVHL010000068.1:0-2021 GCA_036382575.1 Saccharimonadales bacterium (SeqCode)
AAAGAAGCAAGGCGTCGAAGAAGCCAAATTTAATAAGCGCACAAAAAATAATGATGCCTGATGCGATAATTAAAATGTTTCTTTTCATGTCCACCTCGTTTCTCTGTTAATTCACATACGAATATAGCAGTCCTGTCAAAACCATGCAACGATAAGCGTCATGCTATTGACACAAATTGCTATTAGTTGTAGAGTCATCTTTATAAGACGAAAGTTGCAGTGGTGCAGAGGAGTGGTGACGCATACTCCTTTTGCCTTGTTACTTTCACACTTCAACCAGAAAGGTTCGTCATGGCACAGTTACTGAGCCCTGACTTGCAGCGAAAGCCACTCTCGCTTCGAGATCTACGAGACGTGGCTTTAGGATGGATCAGTTTTAGCCTCCTCGTTGTCTGTGGAATAGTGCCACTATTACTCAGCTTGCTTCCTAGCCCTAAGTGATGCACCCGTGTGAAGGCAGCTACCCCTGTTAATTTGCCATATAATGGTAAAACGACAGGGGTGCTTTCATGTCTGGCCACTGGAAAATGTAGTAAATTTTATGCTATAATAAGTTGCTATGCCAGAGTATATAAAAGTCAGTGGTGCACGCGAACATAACCTCAAAAATATTGATGTAGAAATTCCACGCGATAAACTGGTTGTTATTACCGGTTTGTCAGGTAGTGGTAAATCAAGCCTCGCGTTTGATACGATTTATGCTGAAGGGCAACGTCGGTATGTTGAAAGCCTGTCAAGCTATGCTCGTCAATTCTTGGGTATTATGGATAAACCAGATGTCGATTCGATCGATGGTTTAAGTCCAGCTATTTCGATTGATCAAAAATCTACGAGTCGTAACCCACGTAGTACGGTTGCAACCGTCACTGAAATTTATGATTATCTGCGTCTCTTGTTTGCACGCATTGGCGTGCCGCACTGTCCGGTATGTGGCAAGGAAGTTTCTCGCCGTACCCCACAGGCTATTATCGATGAAGTAATGAAGATCGAAAATGGCACCAAGCTTCTTATCTTGGCTCCTATTGTCAAAAGCAAAAAAGGTGAGTTCGCTCATGTTCCAGAACAGTATCGTCGACTTGGTTTTGCCAGGGCGCGTGTTGATGGCGTTGTTTATGCACTTGATGAGTTCCCTGATCTTGCCAAGACTTACAAGCACGATATCGAGATTGTCGTCGACCGTATTGCGATGAGTAGCGACATGGCTGGTCGCGTAACACAGTCGGTCGAGCAAGCGCTTGAGATCGGTGAAGGTGTCGTTGAATTAATGAATGCCGATACGGATGAAGTGACAACATTTAGTCAGCGCTATGCGTGTATTGATCACCCAAATGAGGATATTCCTGAACTTGAACCACGTTTGTTTAGCTTTAACGCGCCACAAGGTGCGTGCCCGGTGTGTACCGGTCTTGGTAGCCGCCTCGAAGTTGATCCTGATCTTGTCTTTAATCCCAACCTGACGATTTCTGAAGGTGCAATTCGTCCGTACAATCGCGTGAACAGCGATGCTTGGTATATGAAGCGACTTGCAGCTGTTGCTGATCGTCATAACTTTAGTTTGAATGTGCCAGTCAAAGAACTAAGTGAAGAGGCAATGCAGAAAGTTCTCTATGGCACGGGCAGTGAAACATACCGGGTGCAAATTGGCGCTGGTCGAAGCTACGATTCTGCATACGAAGGCGTGATTCCAAACCTTGAGCGTCGCCACAAAGAAACTGACAGTGAATTTATGCGTAAAGACATCGAGCGCTTTATGCGCGAACGTCAATGTCACATGTGTAAAGGCGCTCGTCTAAAACCTGTCGTGCTTGCTATTACCGTTCACGGCCTCAGTATTATGGATATCTGTAATTTAGGTGTTGATGATGCTTTGGATCTGTTTACGAATACACTTAAACTGACTGAACAGGAACTATTTATTGCTCGTCAGATTATGAAAGAGATTAATTCACGCCTTGGCTTTATGAGTAATGTTGGTCTGAATTATCTAGAGCTAGCGCGTGCTGCTAATACTCTCTCTGGTG
>DASVHL010000069.1:0-3423 GCA_036382575.1 Saccharimonadales bacterium (SeqCode)
GGAAGAGAGGAGGAAGCTGACCAGTAAGCATCATCAAATAATTTGTTGCATCGACGAGCGCATTAATGGGACGCATACCAATTCGCGCAAGATATGTCTGAACACTCAATGGGGATTGTGCAGATCCATCTGCTTCACCTAATACCACAGCCTGAAATCGTGCAGACAAACGAGGATCATCGATACTCACACGTGGAGCCGTGACCGTCTGTGCATATTCGCCGTAATTTGGTTGCAACCGTAGTAACCACTCCGGAGTATGAAATGTGTGGCCTTGAATCGCCGCAACTTCGCGCGCAAATCCAATAATACCGAACGTATCGGGACGATGTGTTAGTGATTTATTTTCAATATCCAACAAGTGATCATTTAGCTCATACGCTTCAGCAAAATGAGTACCTGGTACCAAACTGTCATCAACTTCTAAAATACCTTCATGATCATCAAAAAGATCGAGCTCCTTGGCGCTTGCAAGCATACCGTTACTCATATGGCCGCGTAGTTTACGCGCACCCAAAACAAACGGTTCATCATCGCCATATGTTTCTGGTACGATCGCTTCTGGCGGTAACCATGCAACCATCAAGCCTTCACGAACATTTGGCGCACCACAGACAACCTGTACGTAGCCATTTTCGTCACGTTCAACATTTTGTCGCACTCCGCCATCATCAATCGTACAAACATGAAGATGGTCAGAATCTGGCATATCAACACACGACACAACGCGCGCAATAATTACATCCTTGTATTTCGCACCTAGATCGACAGTTTCTTCGATCTCGACCAAACGAGCACCAATCAATGTCGCCAATTCGTCGATCGGCATTGTGATGTCGGTGAATTTTTTTAGCCAGTTTATTGAAATAATCATGATGGGAACTTCCTCAAGAATTGTAGTTTACCAGATTCGAAATGACGGAGATCTTCGATGCCATATTTTAACATTACGAGACGTTCGATACCGCCACCCCATGCAAAGCCACGATATTTTTCGGGATCGATATCAGCTGCACGAAGCACGTTTGGATGAATCATACCGCAGCCCAACATCTCGAGCCAATCACCCGGCTTACCGCCTAAACTCGCTGGTTTTTCAATCGCAAATTCAAGACCCGGCTCGACAAACGGAAAATACGCTGGCTGAGTTTTAATTTTTAATTTTTGACCATAATAAACCTCAAAGAAGCTACGCAAAGTTCCCAGCATTTGCCCGAGTGTTGCATCATCACTGACGAACACGCCCTCACATTGATAAAACGTATGTTCGTGCGTCGCATCGACATCTTCATTACGGAACACGCGACCATAGCTTACTGCGGCAATTTGCCCGCCGGCTTCAAGCTTAGATTTGCCTGCTTTTAGAATGCGATTTTGCATTGTACTAGTGTGTGCTGGTGGAATAAATCCCTCTTCGGTTCGGAAGGTATCGTAGCCATCGCGAGCCGGGTGATTTTCGGGAAAGTTAAGTGCACCAAACATATGATGATCGTCATCAATTTGACGTGACTCAATTGCCTCAAAGCCCATACGCGTAAAAATATCGACGACATTTTCCAGCTCTTTTGTAAGTGGGTGTTGGGTGCCATTTTCGGTCGGCAAAAGATTTGGTAGCTGCGCATTCACATCCCAAGGTGCTGTAATATCCAGCGATTCGATCGTACTGTCTTCGAGTGCAGATTCGCGCGTAGCCACCGCGGCCTCTAGCGCAACTTTTAAATCGTTTACTGATTTACCATATGCGCCACGCTCAGTTGGATCGAGTGTAGGAATAACTGTATATAGTTGTTTAATTTCATCCGCCTTTAAAACGTCGCGCGGTTGTGTAGATTGGGCTATGCGTGCAAGTAGTTGATCACGCAGTTCATCGATGTTTGTCATAACTCTTTATAGTATACGCTAACCTCTTGCAAAAACTCGAAAAAACCTTGTGTTTTTATTGTACCAATAAAACAAATGTCATCACGGCCGCACCAAGAATCAACACAATCCATACCCATGCATATTTTGACGTTCCAGTCGTATCCTTGACAAATGTCGAATCGTCAACGCCGTCTGGCAATGGCTGATTTTCAAGTTCTGCACGCTTACGCGCCTTTTCATTCAATTCAGCTGCAAGCCGTCGCTGCAACTCACTACGATTGTCGTCTTGTCGAATAAATAATCCCATATCCTCATTGTAGCACTTGTGTTTACTCTCAGAAATATATGCTATACTACCTCCATATTTCACTTAAAGGAGGAATTACATGGCTACCAAAAAAGTTGCTTCAACTAAGAAAAAATCAGTTGCCAAAAAACCGGCTGCTGCGAAGCAAACATCTACTAAAGTAACAACCCTTAAAGCTGTTGAGTCACGACCAGTTGTAAAGACTGCTGCTGCCTCTACTACAACTGGACGACGTTTTGGACTAATGAACACTCCACTGACTGCTGCGCTAGCTGCTGAGTTTATCGGCACCTTTGCATTCGCAGCTGTAGTGATCGCAGGCCAAGGTCAACCTATCCTTGCATTGTTCGCACTTGCAGGTATCGTACTTACCGTCGGCACCTTCTCGGGTGGTTATGTAAACCCAGCGCTTGTTATTGGTGCATGGGTTACTAAGCGCATGAGCGGCGTTCGTGCTGTTGCATACATCGTTGCCCAAGTTCTTGGTGCAATGTTGGCCCTTGTTGTACTGAACGCATTCTTGTCAGGTGTTGGCACACAGCCTACTGACGCGTACAGCGCAGCTCCATCACTATTCAAGGCTGCAGCACTTCCTGAAGGCAAGCAGTGGTTTATCTTCCTTGCGGAATTTGTTGGTACATTAATCTTTGCCTTTGCTGTTGCCGGCGCATTACGCGAAAAACTAGATCGTACTGCAAAAGCCTTCACTGTCGGTCTTGGTATATTCCTCGGTTTGATGGTTGCAGGTTCAATTGCTGCATTCTTCAGCGCAAATGCAATCCTTAACCCAGCAGTAGCGATTAGCCTACAGGCTATCAGCTTCGAAACTGTATGGCCAGTTGTTGTATACGTTCTTGGTTCAGTACTTGGTGCTGTCGCAGGATTTGGTCTATACAGCGTACTCGAAAACGCTCAAAAAGACGTCGCGTAATTACGCTTCAGTTCTACAAAAACCCCGCTCGTAGAAGCGGGGTTTTTAATTGCTAGCTATTCAAAAGATAGGTTAGATATTATTCGTCACGCTGCGGCTTATCAATCAAAAGTGGCTCGACACTAGGCGTCGCACCTGCAATCTTGACGATGTCTTTGTCGATTTTTTTCAGTTCTTTATGCGCAACATTAAAATGACCAACTGTCGTTCCTAGGCTATTGCCAAGCTTTTGCATAAAGCTATCATAAGCGCTGATATGTCGACCTAGCTGTCCAACACGTACCTGAATCTCTTTGGCCTGTTCTTCAATTTGCAAACTTCG
>DASVHL010000070.1:0-10796 GCA_036382575.1 Saccharimonadales bacterium (SeqCode)
GGGATTGACGAAGTGAAAAAAGCAGCCATTGAAAAGGCCGCTAAAAATGACGCCGAAAAACAACGTCAAACTGAAGCCGCCGAAAAAGAAGCTGCCGATGAAAAGGCGTCCGCCCAACCGGCAAAAACAGACGAAAAGCAGCCTGAGCCCGCCAAAGAGGAGAAAAAGTAATGCGTCGTCCTCTAGAGATCAAAGCAGAAGAAGCCTCGGTTCGTTCCGTAGTTAGCTTGACGTCGGCACTAGAAACCCTTAGTAGTATGCAGATCGCCAAGACAAAAAATAAAGTACTGATTAGTAACCAATTCTTTGATGAGGTTTGGAATATTTATAAACAAATTCGTGTCGACGTTTTGTTTAACTTTGGTCGCAAAGTCGATGAAAAACCGATTGATAAAGAGCTGCTGATTTTGATTACCGCAAAAGGTGGATTGAGTGGAGATATTGATAACCGCCTGATTCGTAAAGTTGTTGAACATTACGACGAGACCAAGAATGATGTACTGGTGATCGGTCATCATGGGGCGTTGAAATTAAAGCAGTCGCACATTGATCACACCTACTATTTTGATCTGCCAGAACATGACTATGTGAACGTTGATCCGTTGATGGATATTACTAGGAAATATGCCAAGAGTCGTATTTTTTATCAGCATTATATTTCACTTTCGCAGCAAGACATTAAAGACGCTGATCTGAGTGAAGTGGTATCTACCAAGGGCCGTGTGGCCGACATGGCGACAGTCAGTGATGATATGGTATCCGAAAAGACTTATATCTTTGAGCCGAGCGCCTATGCCGTCGCGGCTTATCTGGAGAATTCAATTTTACGTCTGACTATTTCACAGTTTATTTATGACAGTCGTCTCGCCCAAGTTGCCAGTCGTTTTAAAGCGATGTCTGCTGCCAAAGAGCGTTCGATCACTAATGCTGGTGAATTACATACCGAATACAACCGCGCTAAGCGTAGCCAAGTCGATACCAGGTTGAAAGAGTCAATGGCAGGTCTCAAGAAACTACGAGCCGGAGGAGCAGAATGATGAACGAGCAAACAGTTTATAAAAAAGGTGTTGTGCGCACTTTGAAAGGTCTGGTTATTAAGGTCCAGTTCGATGAAGGTATGCCAGACCTGAACGAAATGCTCTACGTTGATAATGACAAAAAATCACCACTTTTGGTCAGTGCCTTGGCGCACGGTGACATGGTTATTTGTTTGAACATCGGTGGTGATTACAGTATTCAAAAAGGCGAATCAGTGACACGAAGTGGCCGTAGTCTTGAGATTCCGGTTGGCGAAGAAATGATTGGCCGTGTTTGGGACGCCATGGGCCGACCAATTGACGGTAAGCCACAACTGGATCAAGCTGTCCTCGATAAAATGATCAAGCGCCCTATTTTCTCACCATCATTCCAGGAAAGTAGCCTTGAGAACCGGTCCGATGAAGTCCTTGAAACGGGTCTGAAGGTCCTGGATTTCTTTACTCCATTCGTCAAAGGCCGCAAGATTGGTATTGTCGGTGGTGCCGGTGTAGGCAAGACGGTGCTGACGATGGAAATCATTAATAACGTCGCCGAAGGTTCGGGTGCGATCAGTATGTTCGCCGGTATTGGTGAGCGTATTCGCGAAGGTCATGAACTCTACAAAACACTGGGCGATAATGACCTGCTGAAAACAACCGCCATGTTCTTTGGTCAAATGAATGAAAATCCAGTCCAGCGTAGCTTGATCGGCCTAAGTGCGATTACCCTTGCTGAGTATTTCCGTGATGATCTGAAAAAAGACGTGCTACTATTTGCCGACAATATGTATCGCTATATTCAGGCTAAAAACGAAGTCTCGACTATTATCGACCAAACACCGGCAGAAGGTGGCTATCAGCCAACGGTTTTCTCGGATATTAAAACGTTCCAAGACCGTCTAACGACGAATGCGAACGGTTCGATTACCGCCCTGCAGACGATTTATGTGCCGGCCGATGACCTTTCTGATCCGGCCGTGCAGATGATTCAACACGAACTAGACTCGACCATCGTACTCTCGCGTGCGGTGGCCGCTCAGGGTATTCGTCCAGCGGTTGATATCCTCGCTTCAAAGTCGAGTTTGCTGACACCAGAAGTTGTTGGTGAGCGTCACTATGAACTAGCGACTCGGGCAACGGCAGTGCTTCAGAAATACGAATCGCTCAAGGGTATTATCGCCATTATTGGTGAATCTGAACTGTCATCCGAGGATCGTGATGACTACAACAAGGCCAAAGAATTAATCGAATTCTTTAAACAGCGCTTTAATGTCATGGAAAAAGTGACCGGCGTGCCCGGTGAACACATGACCCGTGAACAAACACTTGATGGTGTCGAGGCGATTATTGGAAAGGTTGAGAAAGACGAGGCAAGTGACGCCAAGTCTGAGGCGCCAGCTGAGAATGTTCCAATAGAACCACCAAGTGATACTGAGCTGGCCGCAGCAGATACTCCACCTGTAGCCACCGAAACTAAACCGGAGGAAAAGTAATGGCTGAAAATACAGTAACTCCTGACGCAGCCGCTCCAGAGCAGACTGCGAAACCACACGGCGGCAAGCCAACGATCGCTATTAAAGTCTATGCGCCGTTCAAGGTCTATTACGAAGGCAATGGCTATAGTGTGAGTGCCGTCAACGAAACAGGTCCATTTGATGTGCTGCCGGGTCATCATAACTTTCTTTGTATGCTTTCACCCTGCAACTTGGTTATTCAGACGCCTGATGGTCAGAAAGATATCAAGATAACTCGCGCACTAATGCATGTTAAAGCTGACAGTGTCGTTGTCTTTATGGACGTTTAATTATTAGCCAGTAACAAAGTAGTCAAATGCGAAGACTTGGTTAGCTGGAGCGGGGTTGTTAGTGCAAATACTAAAGCCGCTATTGTTGCGGTCGACGTAGTATTGTGTCTGTCCAGCGGCGGCACCAACTGGGCTAACGATAACGTGTGGTTGGCCAGGGAACGCTTGTTGGAAATTAATTCGGGCAAAACAGCCAGCCGATGGGTTACTACCGGTGTTGATATTGATCGTGCCGTTGGTATCTGAACCGTTGACTGAGGCTGATCCTCCGTTGCCTAATACGCTAGCGTTAATAGTGCGGCTTGGTGATGGGCCAGTAAAGCTAAGGTGATTTGGAATTTGCAGGATAGCGTTACCGCTCATAACCAGTTTTGATGTCGTAATTTGTGAGGCGGTCATTGCGCCGCTGAATGATGCTGCGCCTGAGACATTTAGGTCGCGGAGTGTCGTACTCCCTTGAACGGCGGTATTGGTTGCAACTTGCAGGTCGTTGATTTGGGTCGCACCAAGGTTAGCTGCGCCCGAAATGGTCAGGCTCGGTCCCTGGATGCTCCCACCGGATTGGAAGTTGCCTGCCACGTTCAGATTGCCGCGCATCAGAGTTTGACCAGCAATAATTGCATTACCTTGAATCGTGAGCGTCTGTGAAGCACCCCCAACTGATGCATCGGTATTGGCTAGCTGCTTCAGGGCATCTGCTGTCAGTCCTTGCGACGCGATATCTGGTGTTGGTGCGGTTTTGGTAGCATTGAGGTAATTGACCGCAGCAATTGCGCCAGCCACAACAATCAGCAAGATAAAGATCAGCAGATACAGGTTTACCTTGCGAAATAATTGTTTGATTGGTGAGAGTTTTTTAACTGTTGGATCAGCCGCTACGGTACTGGTACTAGCAGCCGCAGCTGTTTGTGCAGCTTGATCTTCTTCCAGATCATCGGGGGTACGACTAAGTGCGTCAGCAGGAGCTTGCGACGATTGATCTTGCGGCTGGCTTTCGGTGCCCGAAGAAGTGTTTTTTTCTGGTTCCATTGTTTTGTCTATGTTGTGGTTATGGTTACGTCTAGCGTACTACACTTGACGCCTTGACGCTAGTTGTATTTCTGTTAGCGATCAATGATAATACATACAATAAGGCTTATGCAAAAACTGAGATTTGGGCAATTCGTACAATTGATACTGCTAGCGGTGGTGATTATTAGTGGCGGCGCTAGTACAATGGCCGCAGCGCTCTCTAGTTCAAACAGTTATCAGGTAACTGAAACGGAATTTGGGGCGAGCTCTTCACTCGAGAATTGTTCAGGTCAATACTGTGCCCAGACATCGATTGGCGACATGACGGCTGGCAATGCTTCCAGTAGTACGTACAAAACGAAGTTCGGTACTATTACGAACAGTGAGCCACTCCTAGAAGTAATTGTCGATCCGGGTGTATCAGATCTCGGGATTCTAACAGCTGAACAGACGGCGAGTAAGACGACAATTGTACGAATCCGCAACTATCTAAGTGGTGGGTATACGTTGCAAATCGTTGGTGATCCTCCGAAATACGGTGGTCATGCACTAGCGACACCAACTTCGCCAACTGCTTCAGTTACTGGTACCGAGCAGTTTGCAATTAACGCTGCCGACAACAGCACGCCAAATGTGGGCGCCGCTCCGGTACAGGTGCCATCTGGTCAAATTAGTTTTGGTGTCGTGAATGATGATTACCTTACGCCAAATTTGTTCAAATATGTTAGTGGCAGTACCGTTGCGCATAGTACTAGTGAATCAGGCCGGACGGATTATACAATTAGTATGATTGTGAATATTTCAAACAAAACACCAGCAGGTCACTATTCGGGTGACTTTGCGGCGATTGTTATTCCGGTTTATTAAAACTTTGTAAGTTGAAACAATGGATAGTCGAGAGCGACATTCGCAAGTTCGAGAGCTTTGTCGACAGTGTTAGTTTCAGGCGATGTTCCGATACCGTAGCTAACGATAATCCAACGACGACCTTCGAGTATATTGAGTTGACCACGGAGTGGGTTAAAGTACGCACTATCGCCAATGCCTTCGACATTCTCAACAGTATCGTTTGCGCGGCTAGCAGCAAAATCTTTCTTATTTTTTAGTACACCGGCACCATTAATCCCCGAGCGAACGGCAATTGCGGCAACAATCATCAGCTCTTTTACTTCGTTACTGTCGGTGTAGCTACATTTACTAATAGCAATGTCGCCAGATATGGCTGCGCCTTTGGTATCGACACTGATAACTTTTTCACCAAGCAAGTCCTGTGCTTTAGATGGGGTGAGCATATCGCAGGCATTAGTTGGCTTATAAACAACGTGCGGCATGGTGTTATATACAAACAAAGTAATGAGACCAGCAACAATAAGAGCTAGCACTACGCCAATAACCGTCTCTCGTTTATGTTCCAAGATGTATGTTTTTGCGGTTTGAATTGAGTTTTTCATAATATGATTATCAGTATAACAGTAATATCCAAAGTTAATGAGGCTGTTAATGTAATGCAAGACATTGTCGTCGGGTGTGGATAAACTGTGTAATACTCACAATGTTGTTAAAAAGCTATTGCATAACCCATAGTACTAATGGTAAAATTCGCCTGTACACCTTATAAAAAGGCTAAATATCAAAACAAAAAGCAAGGAATATACAAACATGTATACATTCAAATCAATCGCTCGGCGCGGCACTCTGCTCGTTGCTGCTGCTGCACTGGCAGTATCAGCGCTGTTGCCTTCGCAGGCGGTTTTCGCGGACGCGCTCAATCCGCTGACAGAGCGTAGCCTGTCACTTTCAAGTGGTTCTCCGGGTTGGAGTTACCTAGACGCATCAGGTAACGGAACCTATGCACCGCCAAATAGTGGTGCTAACGGTCGAAAAACAGGTAATACATTTAGTTTCCGCGTTAGCTCTACCGCTAGTGTTAAGGCATTCTCATTCCAGTACTGTACTACCTCAGCTGGTAACTGTATGGGCCCTGGTAATATTCCTTTTACTGGCAGCGCTGGTAGTTATGCTCGGGAGCCAAACGACGATGATCAAGTCGATGCACAAAAGAGTGACCTAGAGGTCAAAACGGCCACTCCAACCGAAGTATCAACCTTTGGTACAAAATTCAACACCACAACCGGTGTACCAACCAATGCAGCGAATATTCCTAATCGCAATAACAGCGAAGGTAACTTCATCGTCATGCACAAGGCAAACTCTGGTGACCCTTGGGTTCAAAGTACTGGCTGGACAATGACAGCTAGCGTGAATCAAGTTAGCGGTGGTAGTGCTGGTGTTCTTGCAGACGGAACATCTACGGGTAAAAATAATTACATTACTCTTACGAACGCAGCTGGCCTTAGTCTTAACAGTACTGACTATGTGAAAATCATCTTCTTTGCTACAGATACCAACTACATGATTAACCCAGGTGCAGGTGCATTCTTTGCCAAGCTTAATACCTATAATTCAGACTCATCGCTCATTGACACAAATGTAATTGATGGTGGTGTCACTGTCGCAAACGTCATGAACCGTTCAATCGAAATTCAGACAAAGGTACTGGAAACCATGGACTTTTCAGTCGGTGTGGTTGATCCTAATACACTCGATAGTACTGACACTGACGGTGTGACGCCAGGTGTGCAGAGTCAACTAAAGACTGCCAACGGTAATAACGCCCATGGTACATGTGACGCTATCTTGCCGGGCATGACACAAAACCCTGCAACGCCAAACGTGCTACAAATGGGTGATGCTGATGGAGAATTTTCTCTAGCGACAGCTGTCACATATAGCACACACTCGTACTGGCGCCTCAGCTCCAACTCTAGTGCCGGTGCAACAGTCTACTATTCGGGTGTAACACTTAGTAACACGGTTGGTGATCAGATTAATGAGATCGGAAAAGTTGCCGATACCCCAAGGGTAGGTATGGAGCAGTTTGGCCTAGCGCTTGATAATGGCGTTAACGGCACTCAATATGAGGTTAGTTATGAGCAAGAACGAGATACTAACTTGCTCTACGAAAATGGTGTAGACAATGGCATCGAAGACATCCACACGTCTTCACTTACTGCTAACGGTGTCTTTGCAAATGCAAGTTGGCATACACCAAAGCTTTATCCGCTGGCTCCATTGCCAAATTACGGTGGTGGTACGGGTGTCATTAATGATGACTACGGTTCAATTGATACCGAATTTGCCTTTGACGCAGATTCAACAGTGATACCAACGCCAATCGCTTCGGAGAATGACCAAGTTGTGGATTGTGTAACTGGTAAGGTCCGTTACATCGCTAACATTGCTGCGACCACTCCAGCTGGTATCTACACTACTAAAGTCAACTGGATTGCAGCTCCGCAATACTAAATCTTATCTAGTATAGCCGCTATATCTGGTAGTATAAAACCGACCTTCGCAGAGGGTCGGTTTTAATATGCCTGTCTAGCTTGACGATTACGCATAATGCTTATTATTTAGTACAATGATGACATGCATCATAAGGTAGTAAGGGCACATTCGCACATATTTACATGGCGACATATTTTCTCCGAGGAGTTCTTGGCATTACTTTTAGTAGTATTTGTATTTGTATCTCCGGTCGCGGCTGCAACTCGTTTCCAGGATCGTGGACTTATTATGCAGAGTGCCTCGCCAGGTGCAACTACTTCGTATACGCTGAAGTTTGGTTATGTTACTCCTGCAGCAGTTGGTTCGGTAGACATGCTATTCTGTGATGATCCTATTCCGTATAATCCATGTGTTGCACCATTGGGGTTAGATGCTTCTGGTGCTGTGCTTAGTAACCAGTCAGGCGAGACGGGTTTCTCGATAGGGAGTAAAACAGCTAACCATATTGTTTTGACACGTGCACCGAGCCCAATTTTTTCTAACGCCTCCTCATATACATTTAACAATATCGTAAACCCAACAACGACAGATCAAGCGTTTTCTATTCGTCTGCGAAGTCACGCGACGACCGATGCAACAGGTCCACAGATCAACTTCGGCTCGGTCAGGGGGCAGGTGACAACTGATATTACCCTCGAGACACAGGTTCCGCCAATGTTAATATTTTGTGTAGCCGGTGAGGTAGAAGAGAACTGTACTGATACCAGTGAAATTAACTATACAGACATGGGACAGTTGAGTGCTGAGTCGACACTGCAGGCACAGTCACAGATGGCGGTGGGGACGAATGCGAGTGGTGGCTTTGCTATCACCGCTAACGGTGATCCGCTCAGTGCAGGTACGAATGTAATTGATGCCCCGACAACACCGACCGCCAGTAAGCCTGGCACAAACCAATTCGGTATTAATTTAGTCGCTAATAATACGCCATCTATCGGTAAAGACCCCGAGGGTACATGGCAAAATGCAGTGCCAATGCCAGACTATGGTGTACCAAATCAATTCAAGTATGTACCAGGTGATGTAGTGGCATTTTCACCAAATGTAAGTTTGATGAAAAAGTTTACAGTTAGCTATATCGTAAATTCAAGCGAAAATCTACGCGCCGGTGTGTATACTACAACGATCACGTATATAGCCAGTGGTCGCTTTTAGTGATACAATACGGCTTATACTTAAAATAGGTAAAATGTGTGAGGGAAAATAAAACAATGAAACGCCGCATAAGCATGGTTATGGCTGCCCTTGTAGTTTTAGTTGGGTTGGCCTACGTACTACCTGTACGGCAAGCTTCAGCTGCATCATCAGCATCACTAAGCATCGTTCCAAAGAAGAATTATGTCATTGAACCTGGCGACTCTGTCAAAGATAAGTTGACTATTCGCAATCTCGATCCTGTTCAACCGCTCGAACTAAACCTCCGTGTGATCGACTTTACATTTACAGATGATGGTGGCACGCCAAAATTGATGTTGGCTGCTGACGCACCCCAAACGACATGGTCACTGAAGCCATTCTTGACTTTGCCAGAAAGCGTGACGATTGCACCAAACTCTAGCAAGACTATCGACATGAGTGTCGCTATTCCTGCTAACCACGGCGCGGGTAGCTACTATAGTGCAATCCTTTATTCATCAGGCGCTCCTGGTGAGGGTGGTAATGTTGGCCTGAGCGCGTCAGGTGTGACGCTGGTCTTTACTTCGATTCCTGGTCAGGTGAATGAAAAGCTTACCCTTGAGAAGTTTGGTGCGTACGTACCAGCAACTGCAACTCAAAAGGCAGATTATAAATTTATTACTACAGACGAACCGCAGTATATTGCGTATACATTAAAGAATGATGGTAATGTTACCGAAGCTCCTGTTGGTAGTATTACGCTCAAAGATATGTTTGGCAAAACCCGAACAATTGATGAGATCAATCCAAACGGTTCACTTGCACTGATCGGTCAAACTCGAACCTTTACTAGTTGTATCGAGATCGAAGCGGCAAGCGTTGACTTTAACGGTGCAGTATCACGATCGAAGACCTGTAAATCACCAGGCCTATGGCCAGGGTACTATAGCGTGCACTTGGATGCTTTCTATGGTCAGAATGGTAATCAAACCCAAGAAATCGTAAAGGATGCTAGCTTCTGGTACTTGCCTTGGTGGTTTATTGCTGCGGTTATTGTTGTTCTGTTGATCGCCATCTACTTTATCCGAAAAGTAGTCCTGGCAATCCGTCGCAAGTTTGGCATCCAGCCGAAACCTAAAAAGCCTTTATTGCGCCGTAAGTAGTTAACTCTTTCGTCTACCGTATAGTCACGGTACAATAAGCACAAGCATGACATATTCTATTCGTTCTAGCGTTCAGTGGACAATCCCAGTTGTACTAGGGATGTGTCTACTGGCGCTATTTGCGTATACACGGCCAGCGTCAGCTATTACGGCTATTCCAACTCCAAATCCTATACCGGGATCATATGGTCTAGAAGCCACAAAAACCCAGCCGCCGCCAAAAGAGGGTGCCACTATAACTACACCAGGTAATGGCGCATCATTCACGACCTCACCAATAACAGTGAACGGTATTTGTCTTAATGATCTGTTAGTGCAGGTATATAACAACAACGTGATGGTTGGGTCGGTCATGTGTAAGGGCGGTAGCTTTACATTGCAGGTAAGTTTGTTTGCCGGCACGAATGAGTTAACGGCAATTGTGTATGATGATTTAGATCAAGCGGGCCCAACCTCTACTGTAACAACTGTGACATACAACGATTCACGCTTGACTGCCTTTGGGGCCTCGATTACGCTGACAAGTTCATATGGCCGACGATCAGCCGCTGCAGGTAGTCAACTTAGCTGGCCATTGCAGCTATCTGGTGGTGCGGGACCGTACGCGTTTAGTATTGACTGGGGAGACGGTGCAGGGCCAGAGCTAAAGAGCCAAGCCCTATCAGGTGTCGTGACGATCACACATGCCTATAAGAAAGCAGGTATTTATCAGGTTAATATAAAAGTTACCGATGTGAATGGGGTCAGCGCATTCCTACAGGTAATAGCCGTATCAAGTGGTAAAGTGGATGGCGCTGCAGCTAATGGCGATAAATCGTTGTCTGAATCGACTGGCGCAGCAAAAGTATTATGGATTCCAACTGTCGTATCCTTAGTGCTGCTCGCACCTGCCTTTTGGCTAGGCCGTCAAAGTCAGTTAGTATCGCTTCGCAACAAGATGCTCAGAGAACGCGATGCTGACAAATCGGCGTAGTTGCCTGCTCGGTTTATCCACACTTTTCAAATTGAATGAAAAATGACTTGACAAGCATTAGTGGTATCGTGATAAACTTAACACGTTAATAGACAAAACAAATATCTTTAAGTAGTTAAGTAGGGGATTGAGGACAAGCGAAATGAGTTCTAGGAGATTATTCAACAGTCGTGCGGGCTTTATGGTGGCTGCCGTGGCGGTCGTGCTCGGTTCGTTCGTACCAACATTGGTTTCAGCTGCACAAGTAACTGAACGCTCAATTGAGCTTAGTAGTTCATCTGCAACAGCAACCGGTGTCGTTTACA
>DASVHL010000071.1:0-3518 GCA_036382575.1 Saccharimonadales bacterium (SeqCode)
GACTTATAGCTGCTATTGTAGTATAAATACGCATAAGTCATTTCAAAAATGATCGCTCTTACCGCACTTCAATGAAATGAGGCTAACGTGGAACCGCTTATCACCGCCGATGACCGCATGATGCATAATGCGGCAAAACTAAGACTTCTCACTTCGCCAAGCTATAACTCACCCAAAAGCGATGAGATATTCCTTCTCCACTTTGTATACGCACTTACTGTCAACGCTGTGCGATCGTACCAGCATGGCTGTGATGCAGTTGCGTCACTCGTACTAATGCTCCCTATTCAGTCACTGAGTGAGACTGAAGCAAAAATACGAAAACTGATTAGCGAGAGAGTTCCCGAGCGGTATGATCTACTCGTTTCATCAGAACATGACATGACGAGCGTCTTTCTTGAAGTCTATCCCCCCGATCTCTCCTGACCAGCACCCCCGCCGTGCCGTTAGGTGCGGCCGGGGTGCTTTTTTATTTAAATTATTATATAATAGTTCAGCTTACCTCGTTATCAGAGGTGACGTACCATCCTTGAACGACGTTCAAGTTTTACAGGACAGAGGAAATAATGCCAGGAAACTACGATGATGAATTAGCTGGGCCTCGTAGAGCACGGGCTTGTGATCAATGGCGACAAGAACTTAACGGTATCGCTGACGATGTCGTACTTACGGCTGTTGCAGGTATTTTGGGCGGGCTGCTAGTTGACCCTGAAACAAGGTTGATTAATGAATCAGTAGATTCAGTCACTTATGCCGTAGAGCAAAAAGTAATAGATATCAGTGGCCTCACCCGGGTGAACTTCGTTGACCGAGTCACTACATGGCTATGGAGAGTGCTTGAGTGTGACGGCGAGTCACTCACCCTCACCAGCCCCGATCCAAATGGCTATGTGATTCTGGAATATATTCCCAGACACCTCGCTAACCACTAACACCCCCCGCTTGAGGACATGAGCCTCGCGGCTCCTCTGTCCTCATCAACAGAACAGTTAACATCAGTTGACTTGTCTGCAGATGAATCTATTTAGCGATCATGAAATACGGTTTACGAGCGTATATGACCAAGTTAGATGGTTTATTATCTAGTTTTAGTAGATGTGTGTGGTGATGTTTAACCGAGCGGCTGACGCTATCTTTGGCTCGTGCATAGATGTTATATCCTAATGCCTCGTACTCGCCTATGATTTTCATAGCATCTATCTTCTCGGCGTCGTCGAATGTCGCCATCGATTCATGGTGTTTTTTAGGAATAACCATCAGATGGTCTAGGACGCGCATGCTTTCGAACATATCATAGGATACGCGATTGGGAATAATATACATCGTCTCGTTTTCTTTAATCACCTTATCGGATTGATCCCGACAAAAAGTGCACTCTTGAAGCTTTACGTCATTAGCATTGTGTTTTCGGTATGCTGTTCGCGTTTTGCGGTAATGATACATATCTATTTCTATTTTATAACAAAAACCCCCGAGTTAACGGGGGTTTTTGAGTAATTAGAGATCTAATTACTTAGTGATGTTTGTAACAACACCAGCACCAACAGTACGGCCACCTTCGCGAATAGCGAAGTTTAGACCCTGTTCCATGGCGATTGGAGCAAGCAATTTAACCTTGAAAGTCAAAGTGTCACCAGGCATAACCATTTCTTTGTCAGCTGGAAGTTCAACTTCACCAGTTACGTCAGTAGTACGGAAGTAGAACTGTGGCTTGTAACCCTTAGAGAATGGTGTGTGGCGTCCGCCTTCTTCTTTCTTCAAGATGTAGACTTCAGCGTCAAACTCTGTGTGTGGAGTGATTGAACCTGGTTTAGCAAGAACCTGACCGCGTTCGATTTGTTCGCGCTCAATACCACGAAGAAGGATACCAGCGTTGTCGCCAGCTTGACCTTGGTTAAGGTTCTTCTTGAATGCTTCGATACCAGTAACAACTGATGTCTGTGATGCCTTAACACCAACAATTTCAACTGGGTCGTTAATCTTAACAATACCCTGTTCGATACGACCAGTAGCAACAGTACCACGACCCTTGATTGAGAAGACGTCCTCAATAGGCATTAGGAATGGCTTGTCTAGGTCACGAGTTGGTTCTGGAACGTATTCGTCAACTGCCTTAACGAGGTCAAGGATAGCTTGTTCAGCGTCAGCGTCACCTTCAAGAGCCTTAGTAGCAGAACCCTTGATGATTGGAGCGTTGTCGCCATCGAAACCGTTCTTGTCTAGAAGTTCGCGGATGTCCATTTCAACTAGTTCAACTAGTTCAGGATCTGCAAGGTCCATCTTGTTCAAGAAGACAACGATCTTAGGCACACCAACCTGCTTAGCAAGAAGAACGTGCTCACGAGTTTGTGGCAATGGACCATCGTTTGCAGCAACTACGAGGATAGCACCATCGATCTGTGCGGCACCGGTGATCATGTTCTTAACGTAGTCGGCGTGACCTGGCATGTCGACGTGTGCATAGTGACGAGTTTCTGATTCGTATTCCTGGTGAGATGAAGCAATGGTAATACCACGTGCGCGCTCTTCAGGTGCGTTGTCGATTTGAGCGTAATCAACCTTCTTGTTAACATCACTTGGGTGGTGCTTAGCAAGTACAGATGTAATAGCTGCAGTTAGAGTTGTTTTACCGTGGTCGACGTGACCCATAGTACCAACGTTGACGTGAGGCTTGGTTCGATCGAAATCTGCCATTTAGTTCTCCTAATTAATTATTTTCGCGCGCAATCTAATATAGGTTTGGCGACGTATGAAGTCAATTATACATTGTTTATCGACAGACGTAAAGAGGTATTACAGAGAAATAGGCTTATATAAGTCGGTGACAATATGAGTTTTAATATCGATCATACTCATTTGACCTTCGGCCCCAAGTGACATCTCGAGCTCATCCAGTTGATTGGCTTGAAGTAACTTTGCAACAACCCGGCGTGGACACTGCGCACTGTGATTGCAACGTAGCCCAACCCCATCGCCACATCCGCTATGTGTTTCATCTGTTCGCTCCAGGATAGCCACTGCCGTATTGTAGTACCACGCAGCAGCGGCCTCAGAATCGTACGATAGATCTACCAGACTAGTTATATCTCTGCTGCGCAGTGGGAATAGCAAGAGTAGCTCTTTCGCGACACGATGCATATCTGGATCATTATACATCTCATCAGATGGCAGCAACCCTTCCGCATCAGCCTCGTCGCGGAGCATAATGGCCGTACTGTCTTCCTCGAGATCAAGATGATCAGCTAACAGATAATCAACAGCGAATAAGATGTCATAGTCATCAGGTGTCTGCGTGATCGTATCGAGTGTCTCAAAGTAACTCATCATCGCATCACGATGCGCCTTCGGAATATGCTCGTAATGGCTATAGTTTTTAGAGTAATATGCATCCCAGTTGTCGTTCTCGGTCATGACATGAATCCTAATTAAATTAAACTGAGAAACACCTGTCTCTCACGTTTTGCTTTGTTATATCACTAATTAGTTATTTATGCAAACTTAAGCGGTATCATTGGAGG
>DASVHL010000072.1:0-48330 GCA_036382575.1 Saccharimonadales bacterium (SeqCode)
GAGGGAGAGATTCGAACTCTCGGTACCATTGCTGACACGACGGTTTTCAAGACCGTTCCCTTAAACCACTCGGGCACCTCTCCAATAGAAACCATAATAACAGATACGGACGGCTTAGTCGAGAGTCTGACGAGCAATTGCCGCAGCCCATATATGCTCGGCACCTGCCGCTCGTAATGTTTCGGTCGCATAATACATAGTTGCCCCCGTCGTTACGACGTCATCGATCACTAAATAACACGCCGATTCATCAATCGCGCCGCTTAATGCAAACGCCGCTTTCGCTTGCGTCAGCCGATCTTTACGACTGGCATCGCGCTGTTTTGTATTCGTTGCCCTGACAAGTAGCGTTTGCATTTTTAGCCCGCGTCGCTTGGCAATCTGTTTAGCGATCAGTAGGGTATGGTCATAACCACGTTCACGTATATGACTTGCGACCGTAGGTACCGGGACGATAACAGTATTAGACGGAAGGTCACTCATCCGCTCGTCAAGTAGCTGCGCTAGTGGAAAGTAAGCTGCATACATGTTCTGAAACTTGAAATCACCAACTAAACGTTGCAAAACACCCGACCGTTCACCGACACACCAAGCACGTTCATACGGCAACTTACAGTGGTGACAGACACCCGTCTCATCAGCAGCTCCACGGCAGGCGAGACATTGTGTAAATAGGTCATTGTTGATGTCATATTTACAATTATCACATAAAAGTGAACCTATTTTGCCACATCCGCAACAGAGGTGCGGGGCGACTTGTGAGAGTAGTGTATCAATCATTGTGCTTTTTACGTTTCTCCGGTCTATTTTGTTGATTATACCGTAAATGGTTGTTATAATGTGAGAGACGATTTGTCAATAGAGCCTAGAGAAAGTGGAGGATATCATGGCCCGGAAACAAAATGATGATCTTTTGATCGAAGATGAACTGGCTGCCGCGTTCCTGAACGACGACGACCTAAACCAACCAGAACCTGCGACGACAGCTGCTGATGATTCAGCTTGGGAAGAGTCAGAAGATGATTTCCCAGGTCAACTCGCTGTTGATGTCTACGAAACAGATGAACGCTTGATTGTTAAAGCCCGCACAGCTGGCGTAAACAAAGAAGACCTAGATGTTAGCATCAGTGACGGTATTCTTACAATCAGCGGTACTCTATCGAGTGGCGATGATACAGATGCAACACAATGGCACATCCAGGAATGCTACTGGGGCGAATTTAGCCGCACATTAGCACTTCCAGTTGCAGTGAAGGAAGATGAAGTCGGAGCAGTCCTAAAGGACGGTGTCCTATCAATCAGCTTCACAAAAGTAAAACAAGAACAAGCAAAGAAAATTACGATTCAATAATCAACAATGCTCTACGCTCAATAAAACCCGCCCACGTGGCGGGTTTTATTGTACCCGTACATCGGCACTTAACCACACTACGTCGTCCACCACTTACCGACAGACATGCACTATGTATGGTGTGATTAGCCAAAATAGGGCAGGCGGACACAATAAAAAAACACCCTCTATAGCGAGGGTGTTTTAATAAGAAAGGTAAAACTTTAGGCGCTTGCTGAGAAGCTTGTAATAACGAAGTTAACCAATGCGTAGGCGAGAATCGCTACAACGATACCAACAACAGCATACAAGATAGTATTCTTGGCGCTTGTTACCGCACTACTGTCACCACCGGATACCACGTAGCGGATACCACCGATGATCAACATGATAACCGAAATAGCACCAATAATGAACAAGAGAACGTTAGTGATAGTTTGGAAGACACCGCCGTCTGCAAATAGTTCAGGTGGTTGGTCTTTACCTTGTGACGCAACTGCGCCGTCTTTTAGGCCTTGGTCAAAGGCAAATGTATCTGTTACTGGAGAAACTAGGCTGACACCAAGTGCAAGCACTGGAACAATCAGTAAGCTCTGGAGACTCTTTTTAATAATGTTTTTCATTTAAATGTGTACCTTTCTTAGGATTACTCTACCTACGTTTATAGCAGATTACCGTGAGTTTGTTAATAGCTTATTTATTTGATATTTGTCACTACGAAGTTAACAATTGCGTAGGCGAGGATAGCAACGACAAGTCCAACAACTGAATACAGGATTGTGTCTTTAGCTGCTTTAACACTACTGCTATCACCACCAGATGTGACATAACGAATACCACCATAGATAATCATGATAACGGCAATCGCACCAAGAACATACAGCAAAATATTTGCGACATTCTTAAACTGATCCTGCAACGTTGTAGAGTCACCACTACTGACCGTAGTAGCCCCGCTCTGAATAGTATCCGCACTTGAAGCAAGAACGTCGTAATGCGGCAACAGTACGGCAACGCCGACAAGTACTGCTAGTGAAATGATAATTGTTGATAGTTTTTTCATATTATTCTCCTTATTTAAATTGGGTAGTTACAAAGTTAACAATTGCGAATGCCAGGATAGCCACGACGAGGCCGACAACAGAATACATAATCGTATCCTTAGCTGCCTTAACACGGCTAGAGTCACCACCAGACGTCGTATAACGAATACCGCCAAAGATAATCATAATGACTGCGATGATACCCAGAATAGTCAGCAGGATGTTAATAATTGTTTTAGCCATACTCGAAACGTTATTGTCTGGGGCCGTCGCTTTACACACCTCTGTACTGCCGCTGCCACCACATTTATCAAATACATTAATTGCCGAGGCGTTACCAGCTGGCAATGCTACCACACCTACACCCGCGATCAATGCAAGTGACATTACTGCTTGTTTCCATCGTTTCATTCTAAAATCTCCCTATAATAAATTGCGTTATAACTGTGGCGAATATAATCACGATCAAGCCAATAATTGCACCCATGAGTGCATCTTTTGCACGTTTGACTGTTGACGCATTTCCAGCCGATGTTACATAAAAGTAGCCGGCTATTATAATAATAATCACACAAACAATACCTGCCCAGAAATATGCTGCGTTCAGAACATTAGCTAAAATAGCATCGCCAGTACCAACTTGGCCGCTCAAACCTATGTCACCTGGAGAGATCTTCGTAGTTGCCGCCAAAATAGTATTAATGATATTCATTATATCGCTCCACCAACAAGATTAACGATCGCAACCGAGAAAATCGATATTAATAAACCTACAACAGCATTAGTAATTGTCTTTCGTGCCTTTGTCATACCGTCAGATGATCCGGCACTAATCATATACTTGTATCCACCGTAAATGATAAACCCGAAAGCAATGTATCCAACTAATTGCAAGATCATTTCAACAATATTCAAACTAACTGTTAGAACAAAGTCTCGTACACCATTTTCACCAGGTTCTATAACAACTTCACAGCCCTCTGTCACACCATCATACCAAGCAGGGAAGGTGAGTAGGCCAGAATTACAGCCATCTTCTTTAGCGGCGAACGTCATCTGTGGGGTAGCCATTACCATAGTCGCACCACCAGCCATTGTGACAAATACCAATGTAGACATCCAGTTGAGAATCAATCGTTTCATATATTTATCCTTTTATCCTATTACGCCACCTGGGACCAAGAAGTTCAGGATGACGTACATCAATCCATAGGCAACCAGCCCAATAACGACATTCTTAATAAATTCCATACCTTTTTTCGCGCGATCTGGAGAGTCTGCCGCACTAGCGTACAGAGCTGCCCCATAAGCAATGCCGCCGACAGCCGCTACGCCAACGACCGCCGTAAGAATATTAAGTGTCATCTTTAATAATTGCCATACACCGCTACTTTTAACATCATCACTCGATCCGCCACCTTGAGTGCAGGCAATAATTGAAGTTTGTGCTCCGCCACAGCAAGGTTTTTCAGCCGTGGCCGTCACGCCCTCGGGACAAGCGCCAGCAGCGTAGACCGGCTGTGCGTAGCTGAGTGCTCCAACGAATACGCTCATAATTACAGCCAAGGTTGTCAGTGTTTGTTTTATGTTCATAACTATATATAAAGTACGATAAATAACACGATGACGCAAGTATTTATTATGGTAAGATACACAGAACCTCATCAGGCCCATGACCTATATGCTTGCATTTTTTGTAATTATGGTGTATAGTAGTAAATATTAATAACAAAGCATCCCGTGCCCATAGAAGTGCACAAGGAACCACAGTATTATGACAATCGGACCAGAACAGTCAATCCCACAGCAATCAGGCGAAGAGCCGCGTAGCGAAGCAGATAATACAGAGATAACACGTATACCCCACACGGGTTCTCCAGACTCGCCGTTTTACGATCCACCAGCTCACCCGAACCAACCAGAATTAACTAACAAGATTGTCAATGATACAAAAGCACCCGACACCGTGTACGATGCACTCGGTGGCGACCAGGTACAACTTGGACCACAAACCAAAGCAGAGTTCGATCAGTCACGTGCCGCTGTACGTGATCGACACACGCAGCCTACCTCGACCCAAGACGTAGACAATAAGAAAACCAAAGAATGGCATAAGCGTACACCTGTAATTGGCGGTGCGATTGCGGCGATTGCGGCTGTCGCCCTAAGTGCAGGTATTGGTATTGGCGTCAAAGCTGGCATCGAAGCAACAACACCGACAACTACCCCTACACCCGACAAAACCAGTGCTGCACCGTTTTCTCCTGGCGGCGTACCACTTCCAGCAGAACCTACTCCACGCACTAGCGAAACTATTTCATATAAAAAAGCGACCGTAGAAGACGTTCAGAATTACGATGCTCTATTAGCCGATGCCGTTATCACAGCAGCTGAGGGCAAGAATGCTCCTGATATTCAAGATTTGTTTGTTGAAAAAATCAATGACTACATGAATATTACCCTGACAGAAGAGGAAATTACTGCTAGCCAGAATATGATTTCACCAACTGGCATCGTTGGGCCACAGGCACTCCATGAAATTAAGCGATCTGCTTACAATACACTCTTTGGCTACAAAGAGGGCGGCGCAAAACCACCACTCATGAAGACACTTGAGGAACAAAGTATCATTAACTTCACAAACTGGCTCCAGACCCGCAACGACCCAGATCCATTCCAAGGAAAACTAGTTCCTTCGCAGGACGGTAAACCATCTGCTCGTGAATACGCGTATGTTGATAATTCAAAATTAAATAGCATCAAAGACAAAGAAGATGCAAAGATCTTTGTACTGGGTGTTTATCCGACGCTAAGTGCAACGCCACGTGGCGGCACGGCCGACCAGAGCACTTGGAGTCTCGATCCAAAAGCCGCACTGACGCCTACAGAGTATACCGAGCCTAATATTCTCAGATAAAAGTTTTCTATAATAGATGAATTAGCTTTCATTTTCATAGTCGTTGTTGCATAATCAAGGCATAACGATTATGAAAATGAAGCTTTTTCTATTTATTAGCCTTTTTATAGGTAGTGTCGGCGCGGCCGCTCTCTTTGCTCAAGATACCCACGCTTCAGACCAAGTTACTGGCACTAGAAACATCAGCTCACATTTGCAGCTCTTTGCGGTTGGTCCAGGCATTGACGCCACTGCTAATCCTAACGCTGGCGTTGATGCGACAGCAGATCCTGATGGTGGGCTCGATCCTGAAGCGGGACTTGATGTTGATGCCTCAACAAAAGATGCTGCAAGCAACTGTAAAGTTGAAGGTATTGGTTGGATTATCTGTCCGGTCGTCAGAGAGATTTCAAAAGTTGTTGATGCAGCATATGTTATTGTTGGAAGTCTATTAACTGTATCGCCACTACTCACCACTGGCGCGAGCGGGGATGCAGGTAATATATATGCTGCGTGGCAAGTTATGCGCAACTTCGCTAATATCGTATTCGTTATTGCCTTTATGTTCCTGATATTTTCACAGATAACCAGTATTGGACTTAATAATTACGGCATTAAAAAAATGTTGCCTCGACTAATCATTGCTGCAATTTTAGTAAATGCCTCGTATTGGATATGTGCCTTGGCGGTTGATATATCCAATATTTTAGGTGCCTCATTAAATGAATTATTCAAGACCATCACGGATCAAGCAGCCTTACCGGTCGCAAATAATCAAACCGAGATGGGAACCCAGAAAGGCTGGGCCGGTTTAACTGTAGCCGTTATTGCCGCAACCGGCCTGGCACTATATGTCGGATTATCCGCACTTTTACCAGCGATCCTTGCCGCAGTCGTCGCTATCCTTACCGTCCTGGTCGTACTGTCTCTTCGACAGGCCCTCATTATTCTACTGGTCGTTGTGTCACCATTAGCATTTGTCGCATACCTCCTACCGAACACTGAATCACTCTTCAAGAAATGGCTCGGCTTATTTAAGACATTATTATTAATGTATCCAATTATCGCTATGATCTTTGGCGCATCGGCATTAGCTTCTTCAATTGTTCTCGCAACTGAATCAACAGATACAAATAAAGACTACTGGATTGTTATCCAAATCATGGGCGGACTGATGGCTATTATTCCACTCGCTCTAACGCCTATTATCATGAAGACAGCAGGCGGGGTACTAGGCCGTGTTGGTGGATTCGTTAATAATCCTAATAAAGGGCCATTTGATCGTGCACGCAAGGGTGCTGAGCGTATTCGTAATAATCAAGAGGACAAGCGCGCAATCCGCGCCATGAATGGCGGACCTGTGATTGGACGTGGTAAATACCAACGACGCGCCAAACGTGAAGCCATTGACCAGGGTATAAAGAAAGAGCTTGGATACGAAAAGAGTCAGTTTGTTGCGGAAGAAATTGCCTCTAATTCCCGATTTCAGAATCAAGTTGCCGGTGGCAGTCGCGGCGTACTAACACCTGATGCAACACCGGCCGCTCTTCAGCGAGCATTGGCTGGCGCACAGTTTACTATCGACAATGCTGTAGCAGACAACATCAAAGCTGAAGCAATTACCGTTCGAGATTTTGGAAAGGATCAGCTAAAGGCCGTCTTAACAGACGACAAAGCATCCGATGAGCGAAAAGCAGCAGCCGTCCAGCGTCTCATTAAAATTGCGGATCCAGGTGACATGCAACTACCTGACGGAACAATTGATGAAGGTTACGCAAAACACGTTAATAAAGCAATGGGAAGTGATTCATCTATCTTGCGCCGTGCAACCGCGCAGGCACTTGGCTCAGATGGTCCTGGATTTGTTAAGGCCAGTGATGTAGACAGTATCGCTACTGGAGCGAATAAATACAAAGATGCTCAAGGCGTTGAACATACTATTAAGCTCGATATGATTGCGGCAAAGAACGTCGGCAGTGGAGTTTATTCGGAAAAGAAAATTGTCGAAGATACGGCAGGAAACCTGCGTTTTGCATATGATGCAGCAGCTGCAGCTGACCGGCTAGACAATGGTAATCGCGTAAAATTATTGAAGGATAACGCTGATGCTCTTATTAATAATGACAACCTCAAGGGTGAAATTAAGCATAACGCAGCTGCAATTAATAATCTTGCTATGGGGCGACGACCTTAATAAAATTCTTTATTGTTGGCGTCGCTGTTCTTTTTCTTTGATCAGCGTACTAAGGTCTTTAATGATAAGGTCTTGTTTTTTACCCTCATCATCACGACCTGTCGCCGTCTTAAACTTATCACCTAGGATACTACCGTAACCTTTTGATTTATTACCAAACATTGTCCCATTCTGTTGTCTGTAACGATTTCGTCGTCGTTTATTGTTCTGTGATGTTGAAACCCCTTCTTGGATAAGATCGGCTACAGAGGCAATACCTGGAATCATTGAAGCAGTAGCCGCAACTCGGCCAAATCCTCGATTTATCTTCTTTTTACGAAGATCTTTCTTTAACTCGCGTAGTTCAGCGTCTTCTTCTTCCTGCGCGATACGTAAACGTTCTTGTTCTGCCCAGTAGGCTTCGTAAGCTTCACGTTGCTGCGTGTATTGAATATTGCCTTCGTAAGTCGCATAGGCTTCTTCTTGCTCACGAACTTGAGTAGCTTGGATATTTTCACCGTAAGTGGCATATGCTTCGTCCTGCTCGCGCTTTTGTGTGATCGCGATATTTTCCGCATAGGTAGCGTAGGCTTCGTTTTGCTCCAACCGTTGTGACAATCGTCGCAATCCATCTTCGGTACGGGCTTGGTCATATAAACCACCGTCGCGATCGATATCGGCTTGTTGCGGAGTAGGAGGGAGTTCTGACATATTTTTATTTATACCTTGTTTAGTACTGTTATTCTAGCACAAATGTGATAATAAGTCAATAATCTTACACTTGCATTATTACAGATGAACTATAAAAAGACTGCATAATAGCAGGCAACTATTTGGTATACTATAAGCACCATGGCAGTCTACAAGGTTCCTCAGGACGTCGAAGCGGACGATAAACTAATCGGTCCGTTTAGTTTTCGTCAGTTTGTGTATCTGATTATTGTTGCAATTTCGATTGCAATCGGTTGGGGACTGTTCCAGCTATTTCCGCTACTTGCGATGATACCACTGCCAATTATCTTTTTGTTTGGTGCCTTAGCATTACCACTCCGTAAAGATCAACCGATGGAGATTTATCTGGCCGCCGTCGTGTCGTTTTACCTGAAGCCACGTAAACGATTATGGCAAGCTGATGGCATCCAATCACTGGTAGAGATTACCGCACCACAGGTTGTCGAGGTGCAGCGCGCCAAAGATTTATCTCAATCCGAAGCGGAACGTCGTTTGTCATATCTCGCTGATATTGTGGACAGTGAAGGTTGGGCAATCCGCGGTGTTGCCACGCCGCAAGCCACTAGCTCGATGCAAAATGATGTATTCTTTGAAGCCCAGCAAACTGAAGATATTCTCGATACCGAGGGTGGGGTAGCGCGCTCATTCGAATCAATGATTGATCAGGCTGATCTGAAACGACGACAAGATATGGTCAACCGTATGCATCAGCCAGCGCCAGCCACTATAGCGCCACTCCCAACACCTCAGATAAATCCATCAACTGTCATCGATCCATATGCTGCGCTTGTTCCTACAGCTCCTACTGCCGCACCTACTGATCCAATGGCAACCTTTGCTCCGCCCGCACCAGTCACTGCAGAACCATACCCAGTTACCGACCCACAAGTTGACTACAACCCATACCCAGAGGCAATCCACCAATCTATGATTCAACCACTTAGCCAGCAGCCTGCTCCACAGCCAGCAGCTCCAATTATCGAGCCGACCCCTGTACCTAAACCAGAACCAATAACCACTAGCGAAAATGTGATTTCTCCTGATATAATAAACCTAGCAAATAACCCTGATTTATCTATTGCCACGATTGCACATGAAGCGAACCGGATTCAGCAACAACGTGAGTCCGAACAAGAAGTAGTCATTTCGCTTCGCTAGCGTCAATTAGGTAAAACACAAGGAAGAATGGGATCGTGCCACCGAACAATCAACAACCACCTCAGGCTCTGCCAGTTACCCCACAGCAAGTGATCGGTTCGGCGCAGCCTACCCCTGGAGCACCCGCCGCATCTGGCCAACCAGCCGCTAAACCGGTTAATCAAAATACGACTCAGAACAGTCTTATCATCTCGGAGATCCGTGAAAATATGGCCATCATGAACGATGGTAGTTTCCGCGCTGTTATCGCCTGTAAATCAATCAACTTTGACCTGATGAGTTCACGTGAACGAGAGGGTGTTGAATATAGCTATCAGAACTTCTTGAACGCCCTCTATTTTCCAATTCAGATCTTTATCCGCTCACAGCGGGTTGATATTGGACCGTACATCGACCGACTAGCAACAATCCGTCGCTCACAAGATAACATGCTTTTAAATGTCCTGATGGACGATTACATTAACTTTATCGATATCTTGTCACAAGAGGCCAACATCATGGATAAGAGCTTCTTTATTATCGTGCCATTTTACCCAGCAGGTGACCTCGCTACCCTTAAAGATCAAGGTAAGGGTTTCTTTGGCAAAATCTTTGGTGGCCCACAAACAACTGCAACCAAGATCGATAAGGCTACGTACGATAAAGCAAAAGATGAAATTAAAAACCGCGTCGATTCTGTTACTAGTGGCTTGTATCAGATCGGCGTAAAGAGTGTCCAGCTAAATACAAAAGAACTTGGTGAGCTTTACTATAATATGTACAACCCAGATACGGCTGTTCGTGAACCACTTGGTAATTTCAACGACGTTACATCAACTTATGTCCGTAAGGGACAGGGTGAAGCGGCACGTCCACACCTACAAGAAGGGGGAATGTAACCATGGCCAAGAAAAAACTAGATGCTGTTGATATTGCCGCAAAACAACGCGAGGCCGAGCAACTTGAGGTTGAACAAGCCTTCTTAAAGGGTATGACTACCTTGCGCGATCTGATCGCACCAAGTAGTCTTGAGATTCACTCGGGCCACTTCCGCCTGGGAACCAAATACGGCCGTACGCTGTATATCTACGGATATCCGCGTGAAATTTACACCGGCTGGCTTAGCTCATTAATCAATATCGATGAAGTACTTGATATTAGTATGTTTATCTACCCGGTTGATAGCCAGGTAGTGCTTAATAACCTGCGCAAAAAAGTAACTCAATTACAGGCTTCAATGTCGATCAATAGCGAAAAGGGACGTACGCGTGACCCAGGTCTTGAGGCCGCTATGGCTGACGCCGAAGAACTGCGTGACCAATTGCAAGTTGGTGCCGAGCGTTTCTTCCGTTATGGCCTCTACGTGACACTTTATGCTGACAGTTTAGACGAACTTAGTTTTGTCCAACATAAAATTGAAACTTTATTTGGTCAGCAACTGATCTTTAGTAAGGTCGCCAGCAGCCAGCAAGAGCAGGGGCTTAACAGTACCATTCCACAAATGAGCGACCAGCTACAGATTCGCCGCAACATGAACACTGGTGCAATTAGCACGAGCTTCCCATTCACAAGTGCCGACCTCACCCAGGAAAAGGGTGTTCTGTACGGTATTAATATGCATAATAATGGACTGGTTATCTTTGACCGTTTCACCCTTGAAAATGCCAATATGGTTGTCTTTGCCAAGTCTGGTGCCGGTAAATCATTTACCGTAAAGCTAGAAGCATTACGCAGCATGATGGTTGGATCCGATGTCTTGATTATCGACCCAGAAAACGAGTACCAAAAATTATCTGACGCCGTTGGTGGTAGCTACATCCGCCTCAGCCTCAACGCCGATACGCGTATTAATCCATTTGATTTGCCGCGTGTCATCGACAGCGAAGAGGCTGATGATGCCCTTCGTGCTAACCTTGTTACGCTTCATGGTCTGCTACGTTTAATGCTTGGCGGTAGCCAAATGACCGCTAGTGGGCAAATGATGGCTGGACTTAACCCATCCGAAGAGGCTGACCTTGACCAAGGCTTGATTGATACCTATGCTCGTGCGGGTATTACCAGCGACCCACTCACTCACAACTCCGTTCCGCCAACAATTTCCGATCTATACGATACGCTCTTGCACATGGGTGGCACCGGTCCATCATTAGCGCAGCGTCTCCGTAAATATACAACAGGTACGTTCGCTGGTATCTTTAGTCAGCAAAGCAACATTGATATCAATAACCACATGGTTGTCTTTAACATTCGCGATCTGGAAGACGAACTTCGTCCAGTGGCAATGTACATTGTTCTGAGTCACATCTGGAATATCACCCGTTCACAGCAACGCAAGCGCATGTTGATCGTTGATGAGGCTTGGCAATTGATGAAATATGATGATTCAGCCAACTTCTTGTTTAGCCTCGCAAAACGTGCACGTAAATATTATCTAGGTCTTACGACGATTACGCAGGATGTTGAAGACTTTATGGGTAGCAAGATGGGCCGTGCAATTGTCGCCAACTCGTCAATGCAACTTCTACTAAAACAGTCATCGAGTGCTGTTGATGTTCTATCAGATGTCTTTAAACTAACCGAAGAAGAGAAAAAGCGTCTTTCAAACTTCCCGGTAGGGCAAGGGTTGTTCTTTGCCGGCCAAAGTCATGTTCATATCCAGATTCAGGCTAGCCCAACCGAACACGGCCTTATTACGACTAACCCGGCAGGTAGAAACACAACAGCACCACCGTTATAACCATAGCGGTTATGTTAGAGTGGATGTGACGTATAATAGAGACAACTTATGGCAAGAGGATCGCAGTTAGATTACAAGAATGATCAAGATAGTGACAACCGTTTAAACCCGGCTGATTTGCTTGAGCATGAAAAAATCGCTGGATATAATCGCCACAACGACGGATTAGACGATCATCCAATTGCTAAAGGTGACGCTTCGGGTGTGTCCGGCGACTTAAGTGGTGGTAAAAACATCGATAGTGTACGTGACCGCGAGAGTGAAAATCCAATGAACTCTAGCTTCACTGGGGACAGTAATAAAAAGTCTCCTGTAGATTTCAAGATGCAGATCAAGCGAAAAGGACCTCTAGCAGGTATCTTGATGCTACTCGGTGTTGGCGGTATTGGTATTACAGGTTTACTGTCACCATCATTGCTGTTCATGCAGATTACCGATATGTTCACGAATAATTTTAACGATGCACATACCGCGCTGACAGTTCGCACGAATGTACACCTTGGCAAGAAAGTTGCCGCTGTTAAAAATGCCTTTTCTGAAAGTTCAGATGGTAAGTGCAACATTAAGTGTAAATTCGGTAGCATGAGTGATGGCTTAAAGCGAAACCTCGAAGCAAAGGGATTTCACGTTGAACCTGATGGGGATTCAAAACTTGGACGATGGTCTGTCAAATGGATCGCAATGCCTGATGGCACTAGAGTAGAATCTGGTGCAAAATTCAAAGAGATAATGAAGAATCCGCTTTATGCGTCTCAGTTTAACCGTGTCTACAGTTCTAAAACGGCCTATTTCATGAACACAAAATTCGGCAATATGCTGAAGACAAAACTCGGTCTGACAAAAGCCTTCCGGCTTGCAGGGGAATCAAAAGCAAAGTTCAATGCTTCGTTCCGAAAGGCGCTAAACCTTCCTGAAACTGCCGTCACCACTACGCCTAACCCAAACGCGAGTTACGAAGAGCAGATGAAGAACACTCGCTTCTCTGCTGCAACGGGCACCGTTATGAAATTGGCAACAAAGATGACCAGTGTAGTTGGGTGGGCATGCCTGGGGTATGACGTCGCCCGGGCGACATCTGCGGCCGTAAAGGTCGCCAAGTATGCCATGTATGCACAGGTCTTCTTTACACTAGTAACGACAGCAAACCATATTAAGGCAGGTAATACGACCCCAGAGGACGAACTTGTCATCACCGAGATGGGTAATAAACTAACCTCTATAGATCCTTCAAAAACTGACGGGAGTGGCGTAGCTGCAACCGATTCATATGGTTATAAGACAGCAGCCTACGGTGACACGGGAGCAATACCTGATTACGCCAAGGCTCATTCTATGGAATCGTCTGGTCTACTAGGGGTACTATCAAGTATGGTTTTCCTCGCATCAGCCAATAACATGGCCCGAAGTATAGCCCACCTCCTATGTAAGGCAGGGAATAGTCTGCTAGCTCCATTGATTCAATGTGCACCGACGGTAGAAACGGTTATTGGATACATTGCTTGTTTCGTTGCGAATGTTGCCGCAAGCGAAGTGATTGGAGATGTTGTGTCGAAGGCCTTGCCACTGGTTGTTGCAGCACTTGTTGCGGCTAATATGAGCGACATTGACGAAAATACTAAGGGAGCAATCCTTGGCGATGTCTTAAACCCTGGAGCATCGAGTGTACTCGGTAGTCAAGCAGGTTCATACGGTATGGCAGCAGGTTCAAAAGATGAAATCTCAACCTACGTTGCCGCTGGTGAAGAAATTCGTAAACAAGACGAGGCTATCGCACGCATCAATGCTAAAGAAGAACCGTTTGATATTTACAACCAATATTCATTCTTAGGATCAATGGTGCGCAACATGAATGTCGCAGCCTATACCAACAGTTCTATGACATCAACCGCTAACTTGCTAATGGCAACCATCCCTCAGTCGATTGCTAGCCTCATAAAACCCGCCCACGCCGGGACATATATGCCACTAGCGACAAATAAGGCAGAGCAGTACGGAAGAGTTGAATGTCCAGTCGCTGATCTTGTTGGTAACTCTAACGCCGAATGCTGTCCAGCGCTGAGATTAGTAGGCGCGGTGGGTGACGCCTACTGTATGCCATCATATGTTGCAAGTAACGAACAGTTAGCCTCCGACCCAGAGGCAACGCTCGATTTTATGATTAATGGTCAGTATATTGATGAAAATACCGGTGAACCACGTACTGATACTGATCAAGGCAAACAGTTCCAGAAATACCTCGATAATTGTCCGTTTAGAGTCGATGCGCCAGGTGAAACTTCATTACCAGTTGGCAATTCAACGTTCGGCGATTATGACTGGTATATTGGCGCTATGTGTAACAAAGATACAGATGATTCAAAAATAATGGGTGCGGCATTCATATACGCAGTACCGGTCATCGGCGCGCTCTTTCCGGATGAGCCAAAATTCCCTGAAGAGGAGGGTAAAAAATTAGTTGTTCAAAACGATATTAAAAACTTCCGCAACTACGCCATGGACGAACCAGTCAACGCTACTCTTAACGGGGAAGATAGTGTATTGAAACACTCGCCATTACCAGCTGACCCGAACGGAGGTAGCGGCACGCCACCAGTAACCGGAAACAGCGGTAACGTCGTTACTGACGGCTGGTCATTCCCAACAACTGCAGGAGCAGGTCTCGTTAGCCCATTCGGACCACGCGTGATAGGTGGCGTCGCAGGCTTCCATACGGGCATCGACCTTAACGTGCCATCAGGAGCTCCGTTCTACGCAACGAGGGATGGCGTCGTCGAAACGCGAGAGTTCGACATCAGAACATACCTTGGTGGTGGCTGGTGTCCAGTAGCACCAAGTGAATCACCAATCCAAAAAGATATCTGGATCAGACATGATGTTAACGGTGTCCCATATACATCAATTTATGCGCACATGAGCCAATTCCTAGTGGCGAACGGTGCCACTGTCAAGGCAGGTGATCTGATTGGTTATACGGGTGGTTCCGGCTGTTCAACAGGACCGCACGTTCACTTTGAAATTTGGCAGACTCATAGTCCAAATCCCGGTGTAGCAAGTGCAGCAGCACTTGATCCATGGCCATTAATTAATCCGTAAAAAAAGGTATTAGTATGCAATTAAATAAACCTCTCATTATCATCGTTGGTCTAGCAGTACTATTACTATCTATAGCAGGCTGGTACTTTAGCCGGCCAATGGGCACTGTTGAGTTTGCACTTGCCCCCCATACCGTAACATTGAAGCTAGCAGGTAAAGAGCAGACGATCGAGCACGGACAAGACCTTAAGTTGAAACCCGGCAAGTATGAAGTCAGTTTTACAAGTGACAACTTTCAAACTGACTCACGGTCAATCGTTGTTGAGGATAAGAAAACTATTAAAGTGATCGTCGCGCTAACGCCACTTAATGATGCCGGTAAAAAACAGTTAGACAATAGTGAATCTAAAAAAGTTATCGAAGCGTACAGACAGCAGCAATATGAAGAGCTCATTGCGAGCCTGCCACTATCAGGTGTTAATTATTCAATCACTGCGTGCCCATCAATTAAAGAACCTAAGAGCGATACAAAGGCCGTTTGTATTATCACCAAAACAGCGGCAGGTGAGACAGCCGCCCGCGAGAGTCTCCAGCAACTCGGCTATGATCTAGATAATCTTCCAATTATTGTCGGTAGTGAAAATACAAAAAAAATACTCGCAACAGACACTTACAGGATTGAGTACTACGTAAATACCAAGATAGAAGGCGCAACAAAACCTGCGTTATTCGTTATACCTATAAATCCACCAGCAGTAAACTACGCCGCACCTTATAATGTACAGTTAGAAACTCTAAAATCTACAGTACTTGCTGATTTAAAGGTTAACGGATACACGGTCGATAACTACGATATCTACTATTCAAACGTATATTTATCACGTTACAATCCAGTCACTCATGTAGATGAAAGTGACGCGCATTATTCCGCACCACTTCCCGCTAATTAATCATAACCAGGTATACTAAAGCATATGAAACACACCGCAAAACGCATCGTCACTCTGCTCAGTCTTGCAGTGCTACTTACGAGTGTCATTATCCCTAGCATTCCTGTGTATGCCGAGGACGCAGCAACTACCATCGGGACAGATTGTAAAATACCGGACAAAACAACGACGCCCGAGGGTTGTTGGGATGATTATTTCGGCAGTAACGATATCATCTACTACGATCCGAATGCTGAATTATGTAACACTGGGGATATGACACTACCAGGAGCGGTCACGCCAACAGAGATCGATAGCGGTCCACTTTCGGGTAACTCAAATGCCGAAAAAGCCTGGATATATCTTGGAAACAAAGGTCTTACAGCCGAACAAATCGCTGGTATTCTTGGAAACTTTCAGGCCGAATCAGGTATGGACCCTGCCATTATCCAAGGCGGGGCTATTGCAGGAGCTGGATACGCTCCTGTTAACGGGGTGGGATTCGGTATTGCTCAGTGGACCTTTACGTCACGCCAAGCACCCTTAGTCGCATTAGCAAACTCGACCGGTCGGCAAATCACCGACTTATCAGTGCAGCTTGATTATCTCTGGCAAGAGTTAAATTCTACGCACGCACATGCACTAGCCAGCCTTAAAGGGGCTACCACACCAGAGCAAGCCGCGTATGTATTTCATCGTGACTATGAAGGCTCTGCCGACTCTGAAGCGCAGGTGATAGCAAATCGCGGTGGTGGTGCACGGCTTATGTACGAGCAGTTCAAAAATCTCTCGTCGACTGCCGAGGGGACAGGTACTTCAGACTCAGGTGCTGCTACTGTCATTAATAGCACAAGCATGGGGCCAGGTTCGGCATTCGCGCTCACTTGTGAAGCTAACAAAGCAAAAGCTGAAGCGACAGCTACCAACGGCGCAGGTGTTGCACTACCGGCAGACTATATGTCTGACTCATTCACATTATTTACACAATGTGGCAATCAATTGCTCGGTGGCTCATGGGGAAACAAAAAGACACCTCAGGGCGACACTATATGTAAGGCTGGTTCGATTCCAACTGCCTTGGCCGTTATCGCCAAGAATGTCGCTGAACGAAATGTTACACCAGCAGATACGGTTGATTACTATACCAAAAATAATATGTGGGCAAATACCGGCGGGAGCTTCCTTAATTCACCAGTTAAAGCTGCAAGTGATTTTGGCCTCAGGGCGATCCCTATAACAGATAAAGGGGATATAGCTGCCTATAAAAAAGTCTTCAAAGCAGGCGGTGTTATTATGACAATCTCGACTGGATCAGCGCCGTTTACAACTAACCGTCATCCGATCATAATCCGTGGCATTACAGATGAAGGGCGCTTTATGATTGCCGACCCAGGCCAGACAGACACCAATATTGAACCTCTCAACCAGCCAACAACAGAAAAAATCCTAACAGATGTTCGCAGTGATGAAGGTAGTGTCAGTTATGCGTTTTATAAGAAATAAGGAGATCTATTTATGATGTTAAATCGCCGCACTATGATTGTTATCGCTGCTATACTCGGCGTAAGTATGATTGTTCTAGCAATTATAGGTTTCACACGTGCTGCCGAAAAGGACACGACATATACTGACCCCGATTCAGGCGAGAAGATTATCGATAACAAAACACAACAGGGTACCGATAAATCACTCAAAAACTCAATTATCTATCCCGGATTTTCAACGCTCATAGATCGAGGATTAACACCTATTCAAGTCCAAGAGGTGCAGTCTGCAATCGCCGAATATTCTTCCAAACAAAAAGATCGCTTCAAAGAAGTGAGCCTTAACGTAGAGTCAATGCGTCACCTTATTCCAAAAGAGCCATCGCGCATACACACGCTAACTTTTGATCTAAAAGTGAATCGCACAGCCGACTATTACATGACTGTGGAATATGAAAATGCTACAGGTGTCCTGACACGTCTTTATAGCAGCGACAAAAAGACCTTACTTATCGAGCGATAGATTCACGACGTGTTCGAGATTGTCATTACTGGAATGATGATTGGTTGTAGCAATAATTAGCTGCGCCTGCAGGCTGTTAGTCATCAAGGCCGCTTGGCGTGATTCATCCAGTTCGCTAAACACATCATCCAACAGAACAATTGGCGTTTTACCAGTGAGCTGTTCAATAATTGATACCTCAAGAAATTTCAAAGCCAGCACCACACTACGCACTTCACCGCGAGAGGCTACAGAGAGCGCAGGGGAATTATTATAGCGAAAAATAACATCATGACGATGCGGGCCAATGCTAGTAAACCCTAGATGTTTATCGCGCTCACTGCTCGCATGTAGCTCGGCGAGCATTTTTTGTTTAATATTACCAATCACGGTATGAGAATAATGAATCGAGACATAATCATTCGATTTGGCGATAGCGTTATACGCATCATTTAATTGCAGGTTAATTTGTTCAATAAATCGTACACGCTGCTCAATAATGTATGCGCCATGTTCGCTCAGTGCCACGTCCCATACAAACAGTTCATCCTGGGTCGTGTCGAGCCGTTTAAGCAAGTTATTGCGTTGTTTGAGGGCTCGGTCGTATTTGCGCAGTGCAATGACATACAGCGGATCTAGCTGGCTAATAAAATGATCAATAAATTGCCGACGCCTAGTAGGTGAGCCATGTAATAGTCGCAGATCATCTGGTTCGAACAGAACAACCGGATATTTATACTTCGGCATCAAACGATATGACGTTTTTTGATCGATCACAAATTGCTTTTTACCTGATGTGCGACCGGGTTCAAATTTCACAACTCGATTTGTGTCATCATCAAATGTCAGGCTAATACGCCACCACGGCTGATCGCGACGCAGCACATCACCATCGCCGCCCTTAAACGAACTACCTTGCAGGGCAATATAGACGGCTTCGATTAGTGATGTTTTTCCACTGCCATTCTTGCCAGTGATTAACGTAACACGAGGTGATAGCTGCAACGAAAAAGCTTCGTGAGTCCGAATATTCTGTACTGACAGCGCCGTAATCGTTGTCATAGATACTACAATTAACTCTTTAGAGGCATGATGACATGCTTGTAATTCACATCTTTAGCCTTGGCAGTGAGAACACATGGCGCCAATTTACCACTAAAACGAAATTCCACCACATCACCATCAATGACCGATAACGCTTCGCTGAGGTAGCGAGAGTTAAGGGTTACTTGGCCATCGCTAGAAACCTCAGCGGGTGTATGTGAGGTATTTTCACCGTACTCAGAGGCGATCGAACGCACAGCGAGGGTTTGCTTGTCTTTATCAGCGGTTAATGTAACGCTACCGCCGGAATCCCGGGCAAATAATCCTGCAATTTTGGTAATACGGACAAACTCACTCGTATCAAGCGTAATGGTTGTTTCCGATGTGTTGGGGATAAGTTGTCGATAATCCGGATAATTCCCATCAATCAAGCGACTTGTAATTTCTGATTCACCAACACGGAAGCGCACTTGGGTTTCGTCGAACAGCACATCAACTTCAGTCACGTCGTCACTCAGCGTACGCAAGACTTCTTGTAGGGTAGTTGTCGGAATAATCGCCGCTACTTCACTAGCTGTATCAATTAATTTTCGCTCTGATAAACGGTAACCATCAGTTGCAGCTAAATACAAACCACCTTCAAATGAGTGCCAGTAGACACCAGTAAGTGTTGGGCGAGTCGAGTCATTACTGCTCGTAATAATTGTCTGCGAGACCGCTTGTTTGAAATCAGCCGGGCTAATACTATATGAAATCGATGATTTCTCATCAATGGTTGGTAGTTCAGGGAATTCATCAGCAATCACACCGTTAATAACTGAATTGTAACTACCTGAACTAATTGTCAGATGATTATCTTTTACTTTTAGTTCGATCGTGCCTTTTGGCAGACTTGAAACGAAATCACTGACCAGGCGGGCAGGGATAGTAATTGCTCCTGGCGTAATAATTTTGGCACCAACATGTTGAGTGGAGGCAATCTCTAGATTAGTTGCAGCAACCAGTAAACGGTTAGCGTCTGTTCGCAGCAAGATATTACTAAGAATAGGGAGACCAGTTTTACTACTTGCAACACGACCTACGTTAGATAGCGCTTTGGTCAAATTTTCCTGGGTGACGGACAATTCCATTATTAGTACCTTTCTTTTTAATTTCTTTTGGTTGGGTTATTAATAGGGGCTGTGGAAACTGGGTACAAATAGTGTTCAGTCAGAGGTGAGAAGGTCATTTTAGGTGGGGAAAGCCTGGGGGTGGAAAGGTCGGATAAGTTGTGGGTTAATCGGACTTGTGCACGTTGTAGTTGGTGTATCCATGAAGCGATGTGCGCAACTGGGGATAGCTGTACACTGCTTTTACCCGCTATTACTCGCAGGCTATTCACAGCTTTTCCACTGTATTTAAGCATACAATTTCTCCCGGATTTCACTGACCTGTTCGCGGATAAGAAAATCAAGCTTGATAGCCTTTTCAATTTTTTCGACGGAATGAATAGCGGTTGTATGGTCTTTGCGGCCTAGTTCAATAGCAATCTTTGGAAAACTGAGGTGTAGCTCACTACGTAACAGGTACATGGCAATTTGGCGCGGGACGACGATATGCTTGTCGCGCTTAGCGCTACAGATTTCTGTCGTGTCGATTTGGAAGTGACGAGCAGTTTTATCAATAATTTGTTTAGCTGATAAATGTTGTGGACGAGATTGGCGAACATTCCCAATCAGACCTTCGGCAGTCGAGATGTCAGGACTGACACCGCGCATTTCTGCGTAGGCCAACAGTTGGTTGAGGGCACCCTCAAGTTCACGGACATTTGTCTTGATGTTATTTGCGAGGTATTCAATCGTGTCACGGCCTAACTCAACTCCAGATTGAGCGGCTTTAGTTTCGAGGATAGCGCAGCGAGTTTCAAAATCTGGCATCTGAATATCAATTGACATTCCCCATTCAAAACGACTACGTAGACGCTCAGTTAAGGTTGGGATACTCTTTGGCGGTTTATCGCTACTGATAATAATCTGCTTATTTGATTGATGAAGCGCGTTAAAGGTATGGAAGAATTCTTCTTGGGTCTTTTCTTTACCTGCGATAAACTGCATGTCATCAACAATTAGTACATCAACATTGCGGTATTTGTCAGAGAAACCTTTTTTCTTAAAACGAATACTTTCGAGGAATTCTTTAACAAATGTCTCAGAACTAATATAGAGAATACGCGCATCAGGCTGTTTAGCGGCAATTTCATTACCGACTGCTTGCATAAGGTGTGTTTTACCCAGGCCAACACCGCCGTACAGGAATAGCGGATTGTATTTAGTACCTGGCGTACTGGCGACTGCTTGGCAAGCGGTGTAGGCCAGATCATTACTTGAGCCAACGATAAAGTTATTAAATGTATACCGAGGATTAAGGCTGTTACCAGCCGTCGTGATGTTCGATTGTTGGCGCGCCATTGGCGCTGAAGCGATTAAATCATCAGCAGTCACGCCCTGGTTCGGTGCAGCGGCGGTTGTTTCGCGAGTCACCGTCTTTTTACCGGTTGTTTTAACCGTATAGACAATTCGATCAGGTGTTGCACCGTTTTTACTGAGCACATCTTTGATTTGGTCGTTGAATTTTACTTCAAACTGACGCTTGGCAAAGATATTTGGGACAGCAATAGTAATTGTGTCTCCAGTGTTATCAATAAGTTCTGTATTCTTGAACCAGGTCGTGAAGGCGGCATGAGAAATCGATAATTCAATTTCACCTAAGACACTTTGCCACAATGCGTGATGCATATGTAAAAACCTTCCCCAATCCACTTATCTTGTACAGTTGCGTTACTAGTAACTATACACGGCGTGATAGTTTTCCACAACTGTAACAGATAGTAAAAATTCATACAGAAATAGGGGTGTGTGTTTTCCACAGCTTTTGTTAGCCCCTGTGAATATGTGGATAAACGGTACAATAGTGTGGATAAGATATTTATATTACAAAACCAATAACGACTAAATTCAAGGTTTTTCTTGTCAAGAACAGAGAAAAACGGTACAATAACAAAGATATGCCAAAACGAACTCACCAACCACACACTCGTCACCGCGCACGCACGCACGGCTTTCGTGCACGCGTCGCCACAAAAGCTGGCCGCGCTGTGATCAAGCGTCGCCGTATTAAAGGCCGCGCTCAACTTACTGTCTAGTCATTACTAGCAGTATTTATACACCCGTCACATTTTGGCGGGTGTATTTTTATAGCCAACAGATTATAGGGTATAATGAAAATACTTTATGCTAGCATTTGCAAATCGTTTTCACGGTCATGGTAGTCTCCGTTTTGTCTATAAAAACGGCCAGGCTATTCGTTCGCGTTTAATTACGATTAAATATACGCACAATCCTCATCGCAAACATTCGCGTTTTGCGGTTGTTATTAGTAAGAAGGTTCATAAAAGCGCCGTAGGCCGCAACCGTATGCGCCGCCGTGTCTATGAAATTGTGCGCCATGAATTACCGCGCATGTCACAGGCTCATGATGTGGCAATTATGATCTTCTCTAGTGAGGTAATTAACCTGCCAGCCGATGAGCTGGTTGAAACACTTCGTCAGTTATTTGAGCAGGCCGAGCTCTATAAGTGACAGCTAAAAACTGGTATAATAATAAAAAATAGAATTCTGGAGTTTAACTGTGAATATTTTTGATATCTTGATCGTGCAACCAATCTTTAACCTTTTGATTGGGCTTTATACGATCATTCCGGGTGGCGATTTCGGCGTTAGTGTTATTATCTTTACGATCCTGGTTCGTTTTGCGCTATTCCCATTAGTTAAAAAACAACTACACCAAACACAGGCGATGAAAAAGCTGCAGCCACAACTCGCAAAGATTAAAAAACAAGCCAAGGGTAACAAGCAGCAGGAAAGCATGATGATGCTTGATCTGTATAAACAGCACGGTGTTAATCCGTTCCGTTCAATCGGTATTCTGCTGATTCAGCTACCGATCTTTATCGCTCTGTATAGTGTGATCCAGATCTTTACGATTCACCGTGATCAGATTGCGAAGTTTAGCTATAGTTTCATGGAATCACTCGAGCCTGTTAAAGAATTAATTCAACATCCAGAGCAATTTAATGAAAAGCTGTTTGGTTTTGTTGACCTGACTAAAGCCGCCTTTGTCGATGGCCGTATCGATATCTTCCTCGTTCTTCTTGCCGTAGCGGCTGCGTACACACAATACATTATGGGCAAGCAAACGATGCCACACAACGAATCAAAGAAGCGCCTACGTGACGTCATGGCTGAAGCTGCTGAAGGTAAGCAGGCTGACCAGGCGGAGATGAACGCCATTGTCATGACCAAGATGATGCGCGTAATGCCATTCTTTATGTTCTTTATTATGATTAGCTTGCCAGGCGCATTGGCGTTGTACTACGCAACCTCAAACATTGTTGGTGCAATTCAACAAGCGATCCTTTTGAAAAAGGATGAGGAAGAGCTCGAAGAACTGGCTGACCAACCAGCTCCAGCTCACAAAAAAGCTACCGCCAAAGCTCGTGAAAAAAGTGAAAAAACCCCAACAGTAACTCGTATTGTTGCCAAGGACACAGGCAAGAAAGCGAGTAAATAATGAACCAGCAGGAATCAATTGACTTCGCAAAGAAGTATCTTGAAGATCTCATTTCGTTCTTTGGTAGCAACGTGACTGTTGACGTGGACTGCCACGATGAAGTTATTGAACTATCACTTTCATCACCTGAACTTAACAGTTTATTGATTGGCAAGAATGCAGAAACGCTTCGTAGTTTGCAGTATTTAATCTCAACGACATTACGCAACAAAAACGCCGCCGTATCCCGTGTGAATGTCGATGTTGGTGGCTATAAAAAGCAGCGTGCTGACAAGGTTGCCGTTCAGGCTCGCGAATGGATCGAAGAAGTCCGCCGGACTGGTGATTCATTTGTTGGTGATCTGAACGCTGCTGATCGCCGCATCGTTCACCACGTTGCTGGCGAATATGACGATATTCGCACCTTCTCAGAGGGAGAAGGCCGTGATCGCCGCATTATTATTGCACAGAAAAGTTCATAGGGTTCTCATTGATAAAAAAACGCCGCCAGATGGCGGTGTTTTTTAAAGTTATTTTTTATGAGACATGTAAACTTCGTGGGTTTGTTCGGCCATGTGACGCCATGAATACTTTTTAACCTGTTCGGTACCGGCAGCGATAAGCTCTTGGCGGCGGTGGGGGTTATCCAGAATGACAGAAATCGCATCAGCCATATCAGTAACATCTAGTGGATTGAAGTATTCAGCAGCAATGCCGTATACCTCTGGTAAACAAGTGGCGTTACTGCTGGCCACAGGTGCACCATACGCCATAGCCTCGAGCCCTGGCAGACCGAAGCCTTCCATTAGTGAAGGGAAGACATATGCTTCGCAGTGCTGGAATAGCCACGCCAGCTCATCATCATCGACAAATCCGGTAAACAGAATATTCTTGTAGCTATGTTCGGTGAAATAGGCTTCGGTTTTTTGGGCAGAGGCATTTTTACTTCCCACTAGTATCAACCCTAAGTCAGGATATTTCTCGAGAAGTTTTTGATGTGCATCGCCTAAACGTTTAATGTTCTTGTAATCACTCTGCTGGCCAACATATAGAATAAAACGTTTAAATGGATGCTTGTATTCTTTTGGTTGATTCGGGGTAATATCGGCTGATTCATAAGTAAAGGTGATCTTATCTACAGGAACCTTAAGTCGTTTACTCACATCGTCTTTAACGTATTTGGTAGGCGTGATAATGTGACGGCTTTTATGAGCGACCAAAGGGAAGACGAACCGCGCAACTAACTGTTTAATATGAAAGACTGTCCAGTTTTTGTCCGAATTATAGGTATCGAGGAGGGTTAGATCGTGAAACGTGGTGACACGAGCGCCTTTATAAAGGATCGGCTGTTGTGGCATACAGAAATGGACGAGATCTGGTTTGAGACTATCGAGTAACTTCTTAAATCCAAGTTGTTCACCGAATGAATAATTGGCGTAATCAGCAGCTTTGACAGTAAAATTAGCACTTGTTGGTTGCCAGTAGTTTAAGTCTTTTGTGGGTACTAATACCGTGTAGCGATTAGTCGTATCAACTTCCTGCAGGTAGTGCAGTAGGCGCTCAACGTATCGTCCGGTCGACGAGTTGATAATGCGGGCATCAATGAGGATATGGGTCATGACTGTACCTCCTTTTTAAACACAAAGCGAGAATACATGATGTAATTCCAAATTAGTGACACAAGTGTTGCAACTATCTTGGTGATAAGTAGTACCATTTGCTCGTCGAGTTTTAGCGAAGCCATTGCCGATGACAGTAGGTAAATAACAGCCGGCTGAAGCACCCACAGGCCGAATAGTGTAATGATCAAAAAGAGAATGAATTCACGCTTGGCGTTACCAGTCGTAGATTTAAAGGTGAAGGTTTTGTTCGCAAAAAAACTAAAAACAAAGGCCACAGAGGTGGATATGTAATTACTCGGAATTTTATCTAGCCCTAGATTAACTAACACGAATAAAATACTGAAATCAATCAGCGTATTGACACCGCCAACTAGGGCGAAGCGAAGCTTATCGGCGTGTTGCTGGAGCGAATCTTTCATGGCTAGTCTTTCTTGGGGTGACTTTTATGGTATTCTTCGACAAAATACAGCGGACGATTCTTGGTCTCGTTAAAGATACGCGCAATATACTCACCGATAATACCGAGAGATAATAGCTGGACACCTCCTAGGAACAATATAACCGCCATCATCGATGGATAGCCAGCCAGGTCACTACCAAAGAACATCGTTCGGATAACGAGGAAGAGGATATAGATAAATGCCAGTAGCGAGGTTGCGATACCCATAAAGGTTGAAATGCGCAGCGGTGCAGTCGTAAACGACGTAATACCTTCAATGGCCAGTTCGAGTAATTTAAAGTAGTTCCATTTTGTTTCACCAGCAGCACGCGGGTCGCGGTCATAGCTAATTTCTTTTTTCTTGTAACCTATCCAACTAAACATACCCTTGGTATAACGTTGGCTTTCACGGAATTGACGAAGTGCTTCAACGCAGCGCTTATCGAGCAAACGGAAATCACCCGTATCTTGCTGTATAGGGATGTGAGTCGAACGTTGCAGGACTTTATAAAATCCTGTTGAGGTTGCTTTCTTGAGCCAGCTTTCGCCGTCGCGGCTATTTCGACGTGCATAGACATCATCGTAACCCTCTTCCCAATATGCGATCATCTGTGGAATTAGTTCAGGTGGATCCTGCAGATCGGCATCAATGATTACCGTTGCATCACCGGTGACGTGATCGAGGCCGGCAATCATAGCTGTTTCTTTACCGAAGTTACGCGATAGGTTTACGTAAGCAACTCGGCTATCTTTGGTAGCATAGCCTTTGATAATTTCTAAGGTTTTGTCACGACTACCATCGTTAATAAAAAGGAACTCGAAGTCATAATTAACCGTTTCTCCAGCTAGCTTATGGAGACGCTCATAGAGGTGTCGGAGTACTTCTTGTTCGTTATAAGCAGGGATGAGAATACTGATTTTTTTGCGAGTTGTCATGCTGTACAGTATATCACTTTACAGATTGAGTGAGCTCGACGACACTGTCACTAACGATGACACCGGCGGCTTTTAGGGCTGCAGTTTTTGCACCAGATGACTCGCTGTCACTACCCAGGATTGCCCCGGCATGACCTAGCTGTACGCCAGCAGGGGCGTGATGGCCTGCGATATACCCATAGACTGGTTTAGTGATGTTTGCTTTGATATGTGCCGCCGCCTCGACTTCGTCGGTGCCGCCAATCTCGCCAATCATGACAATACTAGTAACATCTGGATCTTGCTCGAACAGATCAAGGCACTCGATAAATCCCGTCCCGCGAACAGGATCACCACCGATACCTATAACGTATTTCTGGCCAATACCACGCTGAGTGAGGCCAGCCATGGCTTCGTAGGTGAGAGTACCAGATCTACTGACGATACCAACAGTCCCAGCGAGACCCATATTGTTTGGAATAATACCGAGCTTATTGACGCCAGGTAGCAGAACGCCAGGACAGTTAGGTCCAATTAATATCGACGACTCCCCTGCTATTCGTTGCTTTATATACAACATATCATGAATAGGGACACCTTCGGTAATACAAATAATTAGTGGAATTTTTGCATCAATCGCTTCGATAACGGCAGCTTTGGCAAATGCGGCCGGTACAAATATTACGCTAATATCAATTTTATGATCTTTTTGGATGCCTTTAATCGATTGATAGACAGGAGTGCCGTCAACTTCTTGGCCGGCTTTATTCGGGGAAGTTCCGGCAACGACATTAGTGCCAGCGGCTTTCATAGCACTGGCGTGAAATGAGCCTTGGCTACCGGTGATACCCTGGACGATGACGTTTTTAGCGGTGAATAGTTGATTATCCATGATTCACCTCCTTGGCGGCGGATAAACATTCCTCGAGTGTTGGGAGAATGGCAATGTGTTCTTTGGCGAGTAGTTCGGCAGCTGCTTCAAAATTCGTGCCAGCGAGACGGATGAATAGTGGAGGCAAGGTGTCTATTTGCTGGCGGGCGGCAATGATAGCTTTGGCAACTTCATCACAACGTGTAATACCTGCGAATATATTGATAACGACAGCTTGAATAGACGGGAATTCCATGATCCGCTCAAAGGCCGCTAGGACGCTGGCAGTATTAGCTCCGCCGCCAATATCTAGGAAGTTGGCTGGTTTCATGCCAGCGGTCGCGACAGCATCTACTGTGGCCATTGCCAGACCTGCGCCGTTTGCAATAGTAGCGATTGTGCCATGTTCGTCTAGAACGACGAAATTAGTATTACTTGGCTTATCCTCAAACTTCCATTCTGGGTGACGAAAACCAGCCGCATCATCGAGCACCATCTTGCAATCACCGGCAACCAGCTTGTTGTCTGCAGTTAAAACAAGGGGATTAATCTCGAGTAGGGTTGCATCGTTTTTAACAAAGCAGTCGTAACAATGTTCGATCAGGTCATGGAGCGCAAAGCTCTGGCTGGGTAGGTCGAGATATTCGGCTAACTGTTCGCCAGCTGCCTCGGCATTTTTAGAGCTAAGAGGGATATGTAAAAAGCTTTCATGATCGTTAGCTTCAACTTCGATGCCACCATCTTTGTGGGCAACTAACTCGATTGTTGGAATAGATTTATTAATGACAATAGAAAAGTAATATTCATTTTCGATAACCAGCTTCTCTTCGGCCAGTAGGGTGTTCGGTAGATAGTCGCGAATCTCAAGATCGAACAGTCGATCAATAGTTGTTGTAACCTCGTCAGGATTTTCAACAACAACCACCCCGCCCAACTTGCCTCGCCCACCAATTGGAACTTGAGATTTCAGTACGGTAGGTAAGGGTAATTCAGGGGTGTAATCACGAGTAATAACTACCGAATTCGGTATCGGTACGCCGGCATTATTGAGAAGCATTTTTGCTTCGTATTCAAGCAGTTTCATATCTATTTATCGTACATCATATTGGTTAGCTCGTCACTTAACGAGTCGATAAATATATCCACTGGTTAAGTGACGAGGACAGAGTGATACTTGGATTCTGTACTCGTCGAGAGCTTATAAGCATTCAATCTGCGCAACAATGTGCAAATTATCATCCATCTGCGAGACGGTGACGTCTATAAGCGTAAAACGAGGTCGGCGGTCTTGTGCTATAAGAATAGCCAGTTTACTGGTAATGTCGAGTTTCAGTTGATCTCGATCTTCTTCGCCAGTAAAGCAAACACCGGCAATACTGTGCGGCGGACGGTACGTGAGCGATTGCGCACAACCACGCTCCAGTTCGCCGTACAAACAGCGTGCACATCGATCGGCAAAACTTTGCCGAAATAATGTATGATTAGTATCCAATGACTGTATCCTCTGTCCTGTTGATACTTTGTATCGAAGAGCGCACTCTGCTGGATTAGCAAAATGTTTAAAAATAGTATATCACTATTTTTATTGAAGTAAGACTGGTTGGAGTGATTCATTTTTTACTCTAGTATACATCGACAGTACTTTATACGACCAAGTCTTGTTATATCTGATATAATTAGTAAATAAAATATGGTAAAAATTGCTATTATTACAAGGACGAAAGATCGATCGGTATTCTTACCGCGCGCTATAGAGTCCGTTGCCAAGCAGAGCTACCTTGACTATGTTCATGTCATCGTTAACGATGGCGGAGACAAAGCTGCAGTAGAGAAAATAGTCGATTCTCAAAAACCTGAAGTTCAGTCTAAAATAAAACTGTTTCACCGCTCGCAGCCAAGTGGTGCACCGGATACTATATTTAACGAATGTATAGATAGGGTGGATTCGGAGTATGTAGCCATACTTGACGATGATGACACCTGGCATAAGGACTTTTTGTTGCAGACCGTTAAATGCCTCGATGAGACTGAAAATGCGGGTGGAGTGGTAGTTCGAACAGATAAAATTATCGAAAAAATAAAAGACACCTCCATAGAAATAATTAAATCAGAGAGCCTAATGCCGGAGTTGCAGGCTATCAGTCTATATAGGCAGTTTATGGACAATCAATTGATGACAAATGCTTTCGTATTTCGTCGGTCAGCTTATGAAAAGGTAGGAAAATATGACAAGTCTTTGCCGGTGGTTGCCGATTGGGAATTTGGCATACGTTTTCTGCAAGAATATGAAGTTGAATTTCTCGATCCAGGGTTTGCATTGGCTTACTACCATCACCGCCAAGGAGCAAAAGATAATAGCTTTTCTAAACATAGTCACAGGAAGTACGTCACGCTTGTGGCAAATAACTATTTAAGAAAAGAGCTGAAAGAAGGTTACCTGGGAGCGGGGTATATAATGAGCGACCTGAAATATCGCCAAGACAGTCGAAATGATTTTATTAAACGAATTATTCCTGGAAGAGTTCTGAAAGTTTTTAAAAAGAAGTAAATTATGAAAACATCAAATATTTTTAGTAAAAAAAACAAAGTACTATTACGAGAGCTTGTTATAACAGACTTCAAGCTTCGTTATCAAGGGTCAGTGCTTGGGTACGTGTGGTCGCTTCTAAAGCCACTTATGCTGTTCGCTATTATGTATATGGTGTTTATACATTTCTTGAAATTCGGACAAGGAATTGACCATTATGCGGTTGCTTTGCTGCTGGGTATTGTTATGTGGACATTCTTCATTGACGCAACAAATCAAGGAATGCAGGCGATTGTATCTCGTGGAGATTTGCTACGAAAGATTAACTTTCCGAAATACATCTTAGTTATATCTGGAACTGTGTCTGCATTGATTAACTTCCTCCTTAATTTGCTAGTTGTAGTGGTCTTTATGTTGATGGATGGAGTGGACTTTACCTGGTCGGCATTACTTTTCCCGGTTACTATGGCTATACTGTTTGCTTTCTCGTTAGCAACCGCATTCTTTTTAGCAGCGGTAGTTGTTAGGTTTCGTGATATTGGACATATTTGGGAGGTGTTTCTACAGGCATTGTTCTATGCAACACCTATTATCTATCCCCTACAGCTCGTAATGGTATATAACAATACCGCTGCGCACCTATTAATGCTTAGTCCAATAGCTGTGCTATTCCAGGATGCCCGTGCGCAATTGGTCGGTAGTGAAAATGTCGTAACAGCATCACAGCTATTCGAAAACCCTGCATTTCTAGCCATTCCATACTTGATTATTGTCGTAGTCATTATTTTGGCCGTTTGGTATTTTAAGAAAAGCCAAGCAAAATTTGCGGAGTTAGTGTAATGAATAAAAACATAGCAATATCTGTCAATAATATCCATAAGACTTTTCGTCTCCCCCATGATCAACATAGTGGCGTAAAGCAGTACATACTTAACTTGTTTCGTCGCAATAGAGTTAAAGGATATGAAAACCAACATGTCCTTAAGGGGATTAATTTTGAAATTAAAAAAGGCGAATTTTTTGGAATAGTTGGCCGCAACGGTAGCGGCAAGAGCACGCTCCTTAAACTCCTCGCTGGCATATATGTACCCGATAAAGGCTCTATCGTAGTCAATGGGACCCTAGTGCCATTTATTGAACTGGGTGTCGGTTTTAACCCAGAGCTAACGGGTCGCGAAAACGTCTATCTGAACGGAGCATTACTTGGCTTCAGTCGCAATCAAATGGATGAAATGTATGATGAAATAGTTGAGTTTGCCGAACTAAAAAAATTCATGGATCAAAAGCTTAAAAACTATTCCTCTGGCATGCAAGTACGCTTAGCGTTTAGTATCGCTATACGCGCCGAAACGGATATCCTTGTTTTAGATGAAGTTTTGGCGGTGGGTGATGAAGCCTTTCAGCGTAAATGTAGTGACTACTTTAGTAAAATACGCGACGATAAGAACAAGACGGTAATATTAGTCACTCATGATATGGCATCGGTAAAAAAGTATTGCGATAGAGCGGTCCTGATTAAAAATGGCGAAATTGTGCTGGAAGGCAGCCCTCTCGATGTAGCAAATGAATATACACTTATTAATTTCGACGCCGCATCAACTACTACAAACGATGATAAAAAGAATGATATTTATGCCTTGGCCATAAAACCAATATCGGAACGCGTATTAAAATCCGGAAATGATATGACAGTAGAGATATTATATAAATTAGATAAAGAATCTGACTTAGAGATGCTGTTTCCATCGGTAGCGCTATATATTAATAACACTCCTATAGTATTTGATACTATTCGTGACAAAGGCGTTAAAAATAAGATTGGCATAAATAAAGTCAAATATTCATATCCTACAAAAGATATAAGCGAAGGTAGTGAGATAAAGGTTGTTGCAGAGTTATGGCAAAGGGGCAGGAACAGAGACGATGATACGGAAGCTGCTTTTATTGATACGAAGGATGCAGCTATCTTCAAAATAAGTAGCTCTAAGGAATCGCCCAATGGAGACATTTTCCGTACAAGAGGCGAATGGGGTTATGACAGCTAGCACTATAAATATAGCAATGTGTTTTGATGACGGATATGTATTTCCGTCAAAAATCGCACTTTACTCTCTATTTAGAAATAACCCACATCATGAAATACATGTCTATGTGATTCACAGCGAACTTAGTAGTGAGTGTCAGCGTGAATTGAAAGAATTGACGGATTTTTTTGAAAATAAAAAACTTATTTTCAAAAAAATAAGTGACAAAAAAATACGAGATAAATTTTCTGAAACTCTCGTGATAGATTATATATCGATAGCGACGTATTACAGATATGTTCTTGCTGACGAACTACCTGATATCGAGAAAATACTATATATAGATGGCGATATATTATTTAACGCTGACATTATGCCAATCTGGCAAACGTCATTAGGTGATAACCTGTTTGCTGCAGTGCAAGATAACTGGGTAATGAATGAACAAAAAGAGCACCTACGCGATATAGGCTTCAATGATGCCACTGACAAGTATTTTAATGCCGGTTTTCTATTGATGAATCTGAAACAGATTCGTAAACACGGGATTACAAAGCACCTTTTCGATATTACTCAGGGTGATGAGTATAAAGGTAGGCTTACGCTTCAGGATCAAGATGCTCTTAATATAGTGTGCAAGGGTAAAATAAAAAAGTTGCCACAAAAATATCAATACATGAGCTATGATTTCTACAGGGACTCACATAGCTTTAATGATGTCATAGCGGCACACTATACGGGTCCAACCAAGCCCTGGAAACATCGTGAGGCGAGTAGCAGAAGTGACATTTATTTCTTACAAATATACAATGATTACATGGACGGCCTGGAGAGACTTATAGATGGACGTGATGAATTTGAGTGGAGGGATATGTATGAAAATAGCGTCAAACAGAGGCATGTCATCCTAGACCTTGAACGCGAGTTGGCGGTTGCTAAATCAACTAAGAGATCGGTATATAATATACTTGTAAATATGAAGACGAAGATTTCAAAAAAATGAACAGCAAACCTTTAGTATCAGTTTTAATACCAGTTTACAATGTAGAAAAATACATTGATAAGTGCTTAGAGTCGGTAATTAAGCAGACTTATGAGGAAATTGAGATTATTCTGGTAAATGACGCCTCTACGGATGAATCTGGTAAAAAATGTGATTCGTGGAAAAGAAGAGATAAGCGAATCAGGGTTATACATAAACAAAAAAATGAAGGACTAAACCTTGCACGTAAGACGGGCTTTGAGTCGTCGCATGGACAGTATATTACTTTTTTAGATTCGGATGATTTTTTTCATTACGATAATATTGCAAATTCCTTAAAGACCCTTATTAATAGCGGAGCTGACGTATCTATCTATGCCGCTAAAGAGTTTAGTAACCATGATGCTGAAGATGGGCTCGTTGGAGATGTGGCCAACTACGAAGAGCGGGAGATCTCTAATAAGAAGCATATTGCACAGTATGCCTTCTTTGGAGATAGAAATCTTTCGGGTGTAAAGTATATGACAGTGTGGGGGAAGCTATATAGCCGCAGATTGATTGAGAAAATTGACTGGAATGTTGCTAACTATCGGATGTACGAGGATAGTTTCTGGACCCCGCAAGCCTTGCTGGAGTCAACTAAAGTAGTTTTAATCTCAGCTCCATTAATATTCTACCGCAGGAACATAGCCTACGGTGTTGTCGGTGATAATCTAGGTAATAGACTTACGGGGAATACGATAAATGGTAAGGTTGTAGGGTACATAGAATACGTCGAACTCTTACAGGAATTTTATCGCAAGCTTGCGCGCAACCACAGCTATGATTCTAAACTAGACGAGCAAATTTACAAGCATTCTCTACTTGATAAGTCGTGGCGTATCGATAATTTAGTAAGAGCGGGACTATTAGAGTCTGAGAACAACTTAAAATTCGTTCAACAAGTTTTACCACAGTATATTGAAGCGAAAAATAAACACATTGATAATCTTGATGCACGTATTGAATATCTTGGTCAAAATCTCACGGAAGCAAATGTAAAAATAGCAAATCTTGAAGATGATAACATGCGACTAAAGCGGAAGATAACAGAATTTTCAGGCGTTAAGCGTTCAGCGAGGCTATTGGTTGGAAATATAAAGCGCAAAGCTACGCGCTTTAAGAATTAGGGGTTACGGACTTTGCTTACAACCCGCTTGACAGCATGATATGCCTTAGGCGGCAGGAGCTTTTTAGCAATCTTTTTAGACGCCATTTTACTAGAACGAAGTGGTGAAACTAATGTATAAAGGTCTGCTACAATATGTTTCTCGGTAGAGGTTAGATCACTTTTGTGTTGCTGGATAAAATTCTTTCCCCAATTATATACAAACAACTTCTTGTTTGCTGGTGCGTTATCGTACGAAAATGCATAATATTGTATAAAACGGTGCCAGAAGAAGTCGTTATATTTGTCGAATAAATTATTCTTTTTTAGATATGCATAAGTCCTTGGAATTATCTGCATATAGTCGAGAGAGATACTTGTCTTTTTGAACGACCGTGACATGATACTATCGTTGTTTCGATGATAATTATAAAGCTTGTCATCCATATAATAAGCGTTTTTAGAGGCAGTAAAATACTGATCAAAAAAGTATGCATCTTCGAAATGCAAGCCGTCTGGAAAGTGCATGCCATATTTATCAATTAACGATTTTTTCATTATTTTAGATGGAAGCGATACGTCGGTGTGCACTATTAAATTCCAATTCACAGATTGTTTACCTGAGAATTTTAACTTAACGTAGTCTTCAATGTCGCCAGCTAATTTACTGTCAACCTTGTCATTAATGACATTAATGGCGCACACTACCAAGTCTACCTTTTGGCTTTCAATTGCATTAAACATTTTTTCACACATATCAGGTAGGTACTCATCATCACTGTCGCACCACATAATATACTTACTGCTGGTGTTCTTAAGGCCAACGTTACGTGCTACAGCAACACCTTGGTTCTCCTGACTTACCACCTTGACGCGCGGATCTTTTGTTGCAAATTCATTAATGATTTGCAACGAATTATCAGGTGAGCCGTCATTTACGCAGACAATCTCAATATCTTTTTTTGTCTGGTTCACTAAACTAGTGAGGCACCTATGGAGATATTTTTCCGTGTTCCAGACCGGAACAATAATGCTTATCGATGGTTGTTTGGTTTTCATTTTTTATTAAGCCGAGTTAGTACGTCAATGTGGTAGCTTAGGTTGTCAATCTTATCCGTCATCTCGGCGGCATGCATTTGATGCTTGTGAAGAGATCTATGTGCAGGAGAGACTGTACGGGCCGCTTTTTTTGCTCCACGCTTAAGGAATTTCTTGCTACCTGTTGTAAGTTTGAGAAGATAAAAGAGATTCGGAGAGGTTACAATAAGGTCGAAAATAGTTTTTTCTTTGCGAGTTAACAATGTAGTGTCGTAAAGTCCATTTTCTTTGTCGGACTTTAGTTCTTTATTTACGTGTGAGATAAACTCACGCGCCGCATCACTCGTTAAACGTCCATAGTTCCACATGTAAATTTCGTATTTGCGTTGAAACAGAATAGGTATTAGCTGGTCGAAGTGTTTAGTTTCTTTCGCGAACCTATACATGTCTGTTAATTCGTCAACGACAGCAAAAATCTTACCCTTTGATTTTACGGACGAGTTATCATTATCGATACGGTAATGTAGGTAGGCGTCGTTAGTGAGATATGCTTTGGTTGCACTCGCCCAAACCTTAAAGTTAAATCCAGTGTCTTGATATGATGCACCTGGTGTTGGCAAGAATGTTATAGCATTGTTATCGAGGAATGATTTTTTATAAAGTCCTGTCCAGATTGCGGCCTGAGGGAAGAATACGCTATTTGTTTCGATAGGATTGATAACCTTGTCAGAATCTACACGATTAACTAATTGAAACTTTTTGTTCGTATCGCCAAGACCACTGTAAAAGTAAAAGTTACTTTTAACGACTTCTACGTTATTCTTAACGGCAATGTCGTAAAGATTTTCAAACATATCGACATCGACCCAGTCATCAGATTCAACGATTCCGATGTATTCACCGTTTGCTTTTTCAAGACCCTTATTCATTGAGTCTCCGTAGCCGGAGTTGGTCTTATTAATAACGACAAAACGAGGATCACTTTTTGCGTATTCTTTAATAATTTCTGGTGAACTATCGGTTGATCCATCATTGATACAGATAATTTCAATATCTTTTAGTGACTGGTTGACGACGCTATCGAGGCATTGTCGAAGGTACTTCTCTACGTTGAAAATAGGTACGAGAATAGATACCTTGGGTGTGAAATTTTGTCTTGCCATAATAGAACAATTATAACATATGACCATACTGGCGATTCGCGGACGAGTCTTTACGGTGACCGTAGACTAGATAATGCTTACGACATGATATAGAATAAAGAACAGTTATGCCACGTCGGAAATTATCTGAATATCGAGCAAAGTTACTGGTCAACAGGGCGCTTGAAGAGCCTTATTTTGGATGGGATGTAGCGCTGAATGGATCGATCAACCATATTGAAGGTTTTGATAGCTATGTAGTCAAGGTGGACCAGGCTATTAAGGGTCGTTTCAAAAAGGGTCTTGTATTGTTGGATGTGAAGAAAAACGATCTGAAAGTTGCAGTAAGTAAACTAGCAAAGAAGGGTTATAGCCATTTCATTATCGAGGCACACCTTGCTCATGAGAGTGATGCTGAGCGGTATCTAGCAATCAATCATGATCGCTCTGGTTACCACTTATCATATAGCTCTCGGGGTGGTATTGAGATTGAGTCTCATCCTGAATCGATAGAAACCGTTATCCTAGATGATGGTACGGATTGGCCGATGCTAGCAAAGGAAACGGCAATTTCGGAAGATAATTTACAGGCATTATGGAAGTTGTATAAAGATAATCATTTTGTGTTTCTTGAAATTAATCCATACGTTGCTCATTCAGATGGTAAGCTCGACATTCTTGATGCTGCTATTGAAGTTGATGATGCAGGTGTTTATTTTACTCAAGACTGGGGCGATGAAGATCTACGTAGCCCTAGGATGTCTGAGAGTACATCGTATGAGGACGTAGTGCATGCGCTAGATGCAAAGTCACCGGCATCATTTAATCTCAGTGTTCTTAATCCGGATGGAGCGATCTTCTTACTCCTTTCCGGCGGTGGTGCAAGTGTCGTAGTTGCCGATGAGGTCTTTAACCGTGGATTCGGTGATAAGCTTGCGAATTACGGTGAATATAGTGGTAACCCAACCGCACATGAGGCATATATCTACACTGCCGAGGTTTTAAAGCTTTTACTTGCATCCAATGCGACAAAGAAAGTGCTATTTGTTGGTGGAGCTGTTGCTAATTTCACTGACATTGCATCGACATTTGCAGGTGTTATTAAGGCGCTCGAGGAGCATTCAGGTCAATTGCGCCAGCAGGAAGTGAAAGTGTTTGTTCGTCGCGGCGGTCCAAGACAGGAAATTGGTCTGGCAAAAATGCAGTCAGCATTAGAAGAATATGGTTTATATGGTGGTGTATACGACCCAAAGACAAGTATCACAGGAGCACTTGATGTCGCGCTCAAGGAGGTTATGTGAATGATTCAGCTGAGTGAAATTCGAATGATGGACATTCGGGTGATTGTGATTGGCTCACATCCTGGGATTATTCAATCAATGCTAGATTATGACTTTTTGATAGGTAGGCAACAGCCCAGTGTTATGGCGATTATCGCAAGTGGGCGAAAACAAGAGCGATACTTTTGGGGTGAAACAGAGGTAATTTTACCTGTTGTAGCAAACCTAGAGCATCTCGATAGTGAAGTGCGTAAAGCCTGCACGGCAGTCTTGAACGTACAATCGGCTCGGCGTGTACTTTCTTCAACTAAACAGGCGATTGATTTATTGCCAAATATAAAGTTGATAAATATTTTTGCAGAGCAAACACCGGAAGCTCACTCACTTGAACTGTACGAATATGCCAAAACAAAAGAAATTCTTATCGCCGGACCATCATCTGTAGGTATTCTGTTGCCAGGATTTGCAAAGCTTGGAGCAATTGGTGGCACGCAGCATAGGCAATTATCCGAGGCCGGTATCCTAGACGCAGGTGATACGGCGGTTATATCGACATCTGGTGGAATAGTGAATGAATTAATCCATACGGTTACTGGTACAGGCCTATGGGTTTCATTCGCAATGGCAGTTGGCGGTGATCGTTTTCCTATTACAACACCTGCTCAGGCTATGCTACTGGCTGAAGCAGATAAACAGACGGAGCGTATTGTCTATTTTGGTGAGCTAGGCGGAGCTGATGAATATGAAATCGCAGAGTTAATCGAACAGGGTCAGATCACTAAAGAAATTATTGCGTATGTTGCAGGTACGGTCGCCGAATTATTTGAAACGCCACCACAATTCGGTCATGCTAAAGCAATGGCACAAAATCAGGATGAGTCTGCATCCGCCAAGAAGAATCGTTTAGCAAAAAGCGGCGTTCAGGTATGTGACACATTCGGTGATATTGCAGTAAAACTAGACAAGCGTCGGCAGCAGCAAGATCAAAAGACTCCTACTATTAAGACTATCGGCGAGCGTGAGCAGAGCATGATAATCAGTCATATATCCGGGGATATAGATAAGGAAGTACAGCTGCTCGGCAAGCCACTCTTGCAAACAGTTAGCGATAATAGTGTATCGTCACTTGTTCTTTCTATGCTACTTGGCAGACAAGTGCAATCTAAAAAAGCAGAAGAATTCATCGATTACGTGCTGCGCATTTTGGTAGATCATGGGCCGTATGTGTCTGGGGCGATGAACACTATTGTTACTGCAAGAGCAGGACGGGATTTGGTTTCGAGTCTTGCGGCTGGCTTGCTTACTGTGGGTCCTAGGTTCGGTGGAGCTATCAATACCGCTGCCGAGTGCTGGTTGTATGGAGTGGGCGAAGGAATAACTGGAAAGCAGTTTGTTGAAGGGTTCTCGAAGAATGGGGGAATTATTCCAGGTATTGGTCATAAAAAGTATCGCTTAGACCTACCTGACCCAAGAGTCAGCGCAATCAAAGAGTTTGCAGGAAATAGCAACGGCGATCGCTATCTGAAATTCGCACTCGGTACTGAAGCCGTCACGACGACTAAAAAGGCTACTTTAATTTTGAACGTCGACGGTGTGATTGCAGCGATACTGCTTGATATTTTGGAATCAGACCTACGTTATACTCGTGAACAGCTACAAGAGCTCGTGGATATTGAATTCTTTAATGCGTTGTTTGTATTAAGCCGTTCAATTGGCTTTACAGCGCATTATCTCGACCAAAAACGTCACGACGAAGGACTTTTCCGCTTACCTGACAGGGCAATGCGCTATTTAGCGAGTAAAGATTAGTGAAAAAGACGACAGAGCGAATACTATATTTTGATGTGTTGAATATTGTTGCCTGTATGGCAGTTATCTTCCTACATCATAATGGCTTCGTTCATAAATATAGCCCTGATATGCAGTTCGCGTGGAGCCAAGCGCTTGTTGTAGAGGTTGTGGCCTTTTTTGCTGTGCCTATATTCCTTATGCTCACTGGTGCAACACTTATGGAATATCGAAAACGGTACGATACGCGGACTTTCTTTAAGAAGCGACTATCAAGGGTTCTGATACCATTTATTCTTTGGAGTGTTATTACCTTTGCAATAGCTTTATGGCAAGGAAGATACATGTTGGACCAGTTATCATTTACGGGTGTTTGGAATATTTTCATGACATCGGACATGATGAGTGTCTATTGGTTTTTCCCTGTCATTATATCAATCTACCTTGCGATGCCAATTTTATCACTCCTTACAGGAAAAGCGGATCGAAAATGGTTGTGGTATATGGCTAGTATCGGATTAATTACCTATTCGATTCTCCCTCCCGTCCTTAAACTATTAGGACTAAGCTTCAATACAAGTTACGCACTTCCATTAACGGCTGGCTTTGTAATTTTTCCTATCCTAGGTTATTTACTCGCAACCGAAAAGATAAAAACAAAATGGCTGATCGCTATATGTGTTGCGGCCGTAGGAGCACTTACCTTAAGATATGTCGTAACGTACCATTTAACACTTCAAAATGGCTCCACAAACTATCTATTAGCTAGCTACCAATACTTCACAGGCTTGTTGCCTGCAGCGGCAGTTTTTCTCCTAGCAAAGCGTATTCCATGGGGTAGATACATTAAAGGTAAGGCTATAAGTGTATTGTCCATCGTGTCTTCCTGTAGTCTAGGTATCTATTTGATTCATATATTAGTTATGAATGCCGAGCTGCAGATTTTTCAGCTTGCGGACTCTCAGTGGATTTGGCGCCTTTTGATGCCGTTCCTTACATACCTCATCTGTCTTGTCATCGTGTTGCTATTGAAAAAAGGCTTCGTAACACGAAACCTTTTCCCCTAAGCTACTGGCTGGAGCTATTTCTGTAGACGTTCGTAGAGATCGAGCGCTGCGCGGATTGCTTGGTTCATATTAAAGTACTTGTATGAAGCAAGACGGCCAATGAAGTAAATTCCTTGGTCTTCAAGTTTTTCAGCCTCTGCCTTGTACTTTTCATAGAGGTCACGGTTTTCTTGGTTAGGTACTGGATAGTATGGTTCACCGCCTGAGATTGAATACTCACGCGTGATTGTTGTTACAGGGAGTTTTTCATACTCCTCGCCAAAGAATTTCTTGTGTTCGATAATACGGGTAAAAGGATACTCTTCTTCGGGATAGTTAACTACAGCGTGGTCTTGGTAGCTTTCTCGTTTGAGTGTTTCATGTTCAAACTCGATAGAACGGTACTCAAGCTTACCAAACTTTTCACCGAAGTAAGTGTCGATTTTACCAGTATAGAAGAGAAGTTTTGACTCTGGAAGGGACATTTTTTCATATTCACGGCCGAGGATAACTTGAATGTTTTCGTGATCAAGCATATTACGAACCATTACAGTATAGCCGTGTTTTGGAATACCTTCGTATTTATCACCGAAGTAACGATCATTGTGGTCGTATCGGACAGGTATGCGTTCCATAACGGATGCATCAAGCTCGGCAGGATACTTGTCCCATTGTTTCTTGGTGTAGTTCTTGAACATCTTCTCATAGATGTCGTTGCTACCGATGCGCTTAAGAGCAGATTCCTCAGAGTTCTTTGGTTCTGTGATTTCAGGGTGCTGAGACTCAACCCATTCTTTAAGCTTTTCACCATCGGTGAAGTTTGTGCCGAGCACGGCATTGTAGGTGTCCATATTGGTAGGGACAGGGACAAGCTTACCTTCAACACTGCTCTTTACACGATGTTCATATGGGATCCATTCTGTAAAGCGACTGACGAATTCCCATGTCTCATCGTCTGAATCGTGGTAAATGTGTGCGCCATATTTAGCCATCAATACGCCGTATTCGTTCACGAAATCGTAAGTATTTCCACCAATGTGGTCTCGCTTATCAACAACAATAACTTTTTCGCCATCTTCGGCAAATTTGCGCGCCAGGGTAGCTCCGGAAAGGCCGGCGCCAACAATAATAATCGGTTTATTCATACTCTTAATTATACACTACGGATGCACCAGAGCTAGGAGTCCAGTTAATGGTGCCACCTTGGAATGTCTGATAGACACTAGCCCCAGAGGCGATCTCGCCACTTGTAGGGTAGCCGAGCGCTCCGTTTTCTAGACCAACACTTATCCATTTGTCTTTTATGCCACCATGCACAGATTGTGCGCCTGTCGTATTTGTCCAATAAAGAGAGCCTGTTCGAAAGAGCTGGTAACAGCCGTTATTCTTAAGTCCACAAAGAGTGTCGGTTGTTGGTTTACCGAAGAATCCTGATTCAGCACCGTAAGTTGTCCAAGTGGTGTAGAGATCATTGGTAAATTTTATCGCCCCAGCCCCAGTAGACCAGAAGATCAAACCGCCCTGGAACGTCTGGTAGATGCCGCCGGGCGCGCTGAGCTCACCGCTAGTGGGGTAACCAAGGGTTCCGTTCTCGGAGCCAGAGCTTATCCATTTATCTTTCACGCCACCATGTATAACTTGAGCACCAGTTCCGGCAGTCCAATAGATTGATCCCTTCGCAAAGAGTTGATAACATCCATTGTTCCTTAGGTTGCATATTGAGTCGGTCGTTGGCTTGCCGAAGAATCCTTTTTGTCCGCTCCATTCATTCCACTTAGTGAATATGTCGGTTGCAAAACTTCGTCCACCGGACGCAGAAGTCCAATTGATAATTCCACCTTGGAATTTTTGATACACGCTACCATCAGATGCGACTAATTCGCCAGTAGCGGGGTAGCCAAGCGCTCCGTTCTCAAAACCACTACTCACCCATTTGTCTTTTATACCACCTCGCACCACTTGGGAGCCAGTTGCGGGAGACCAATAAATAGATCCGTTTGCGAAGAGTTGATAGCAGCCGCCATCTCGTAACTCACAAACAGCATTTATTAATGGTTTACCGAGCCATATATTTGAGTTGTAGCCATCTGCTATTACCCCAACCACCGCTAGACGTGGATCACCAAACCACTCTTTAAAGAACGCAAAGAAGTTGCGGTTACCATACGCTCCACACGATGCCGTTCCCGGGTAGGCGGCGAGGGCGCCGTCGTTTGGGGTGTAGGGTGTGTAAATATATAGGCTGAGGGTAGCTATGTTTTCGATATTGACACTTTTAGTGCCACATGCTGGATCGGTATCATACTGAATGTTATTCCAACCCATGTGATAGCGGTAATCGTTTGGGTGTTCTTTGTAGTAATTGAGCTGCCACGCTGCGAGCATCATCTGCTTGTAGAAACCAGCCTTGCTTGTATCGCAGTTAGCCGACCAACCTGGTCCGCTATCTGGACATGCGTATCCCATCGAGTATTTATATTGTGATTTTAGTGGCCAACTATCTGCAGTAAGTGGGCCTAGTGACTCTTTTTTGAGCATAACTAAAAGGACTTGAGGGTTGATACCGTAGGTTTGAGCCGCATCGTGAATGATTTGAGCCGCAGATAGGCCACCGGCAAATGCGCCACCACCTTTTTCGTACGAGGTATCACCATTGTCGGGGTTTTCGTAGTATTTATTAAGGCAAGTGTACGGTGGGCCTGGCCAGCCTTTTATTTGCTGCGCGTATTGCGCGTTAGTGAGACCGCCATATCCTGAAGGTTGCGTACCCCAAACATCGCAATTTGGTATAAGGCTATCAAGGAATGACTGAATTTGTGTAACATTCATGGAATTTTTGTTATAGAAAATGCTGTCATCAATAATATTACCTGCAGTAAATCCAGTGATTGGAGCGGCATTAACACGAGTACTACTATAAATAGCAAAAGCGGTTAGTAGAAAGACTGAAATAAAAAATGCACATAGTATATTTACATTTTTAGAGAGTGAATGATGTTTCATTTGAGACTCCCTCATATTCGTCAGATGTGTAATTAAGAGTAAAAGTCCATTTACCGGGTGTTAGTTCGCTTGCTGGGATAGATATTGTTTTACAGTCTGTTGAAGCAGGGTTTGGCAATACGATTGAGTCTTTTCGTACAGATTGTCCAGACGGTCCAGATAATTGTGCATAGCAGCTACCACCAGTAACCGGGTAATTAACACCTCCACGAATGTATACAGTACCATTTGATTGATCTGCAGACGTAATCATCTGAACCTGTTTTTTGTCAGATTCAGGTGTAGTGGTGGGTGCGGCAGGGGCATCGGTATTGGGGGCTTTTGTTTTATCGTCGGGATTATTTACAAGGTTTTCCGATTGCTGTTGGTCGGAAGTGGTGGTGCCAGATTTAGTAGCATCTATGGTCGTATTGTTCTGAGGTTTTAAAACAAGCGTATATATTAAAAATGCAACGAGTCCGATAAGTAAGGTGGTCGTGATGATCAAAACAGGTTTATTTATTTTTTTTGTGTGTTTTCTAATTTGCATAGTTGCGTATATCCTCTTTATATATATTACAATTAAGTTAAGATAAGCACAAGCCTATTAACAGTACTCAAAGTTTGAATTTTTGCTTAAATTATAATGTATTTATTTCTAGCTAATTGGATTACGGAATGGTCAAATTCTATAATCCAAATACATTTATCTAATTACTTTTATTGGGCGTGTGACATCAATATTTCTTGAGAAACCAGTTAAAAAGGCCTATACTTACTACATTAAGTTTTTATTGCGAGGGTAAGATATAAAAACGGACAACAAACGGTTTATGGCACTCGAGGGAGTCAGGGGGTTAGCTGCTATTATTGTAGTACTCCATCATTTTGCATTCGCTTTTTTCCCTCTCTTGGTGCTCGGTACTGGCACTATTCAGCATATGCGTCTTGAAGATAACATTCACGGAACTCCTTTTGCACTACTGTTTGCGGGCACGTTTGCGGTTGCTATATTTTTTGTGTTAAGCGGGTTCGTTTTAACGATAGGCTTTTTCCAAACGAAAAAGGAAAATATTATTAAGAAGCTCGCCGCAAAGCGCTATTTACGACTTATGTTGCCGGCACTAACAATAACATTGATATGTTTTGTGTTCATTAAGCTTGGCTTCCCTCAGTACATTGCCAAGGCGGCGAGCGTTACTGGATCTAACTGGCTGTCGGGAGAGAGTTGGAAGTTTGATGTTCATCTCTTTGATGCTCTGTATAGCGGAACAATAGGGATCTTTATTGAAGGTAAGAGTATGTACGACAATGTTCTTTGGACGATGATGACTGAATTTATCGGTTCATTTATTGTTTTTGGGTTTGCTCTTCTTTTCGGAAACTCAAAACATAGGTGGATATGCTACATTGCGGCAGCTATTCTTGCTTTTAATACATGGTACTTACCTTTTATTTTTGGTATGGCATTAGCTGATTTATACGCTACCGGGCGTCTAGAGCGTTTCAGGAAAAGGCCCTGGGTAATTGGTGGTCTTGTAGGTGCAGTCTTTTTCGGGACGTATACTTGGAGTGCACCGGCTTCAATATATAGCTCTATTAACAAGCTATTATTTGCGAATGCATCGATTAACTACTTAGTTTTATATCTCACCGTGGGAGCTACTTTATTAATCTTTGCAGTACTTATGAGCAAGCGACTTACTTCGTGGCTCGAGAGGCCAAGAGTGAGTGTGTTAGGGAAATATACCTTTTCGCTGTATCTTGTTCACTTGCCAGTCCTGTATACAACAGGCGTACTTACATTCTTGGCGCTTAATTCATATCTCAGCTATAACATAGCCGTACTCATTACGTTCTTGGTAAATATACCTGTAGTTATTTTGGCAACAGTTTTATTTGAACGATATGTAGACGCCCCTGCCGTTAAATTCTCTAGTATTGTAGCAAGAGTTTTTGAGAGTGGCGAAAGTATTGGAATAAGAAAATATGCGCTTCGAATTCGTCATAAAATTCGTAAAACGCAAGCAATTTTATCGAGAAAGCCAGTAGAGGCTATTGAAGAGATTTCAGTAGAATAGTTCTTGAAATGAGAAAGGGCCGAGACTGTACAGTCTCGGCCCGTTCCGTTTTACCAACTGCCATTCACCGCCAGATGCAATAGCGCCTTACCATAGCTCGACTTCACTAGCGGCTGAGCGAGCTCTTCGAGCTGCTCTGTCGTGATAAAGCCCGCCAGAAAGGCGGCAGCTTCGGGACTTCCGATTAGCCGTCCCGTTCGACGTTCGGTTTGGCGCACGTAGCTCGCAGCCTCAAACAGTGAGTCGGGTGTACCCGTGTCGAACCATTGGGTCCGATTGCTGAGCGTTTCCACGCGCAGGTGCCCCTCGTGGAGGTAGACCTCGTTGACTGCAGATATTTCCAGCTCGCCTCGAGCACTCGGCCTGATGCCTCGAGCAACTTCCACGACTGAAGAGTCATAAAAGTACATTCCAGGAACCGCATAGTTGGATTTTGGTGCTTCAGGCTTCTCTTCGATCGAGATAGCTTTGCCGTCGCTGTCAAATTCAACGACACCATACTCCTGGGGATTGTTAACCTTCAGTGCGAACACGGTTGCACCCTCAGGATTCAAGCAGGCCTTCATCTTCTGAGTAAACTGTGTACTATTGAAGATGTTGTCGCCGAACGTTAGCGTGACGTGGTCGTTGCCGATGAAGCGTCGAGCAATCAGAAAAGACTCCGCGATGCCGCGAGGAACCTTTTGAACACCATACGACAAGTTGATACCTAGTGCATCGCCGTTGCCTAGTGTCAGGCTGAACTGCTCGACATTGTCGGGCGCAGCGATGATCTGGATGTCGTCGATGCCCGCCGCAATGAGGTCGGCGAGCGGGTGATAGATCGTAGGCTTGTTGTAGGTGAGGACGAGCGGTTTGCTCATCCCGGTTCCATTGGGCCCGATACCCTGGGTAGCTGCACCGAGGCGGGTGCCTTTGCCAGCGGCCAGAATGAGTGCCTTCAAGGCGCCTCCTTTGTAGTATGAAAGAACAGATAGGTAAAACGGTAAGCATGTGTATCCACAGCTCAAGACTAAACTGTAACATATTTGGAAGCATAAGTAAAACTTGTATAATGAGGGTATGAAGATTGTTATTGAGAGCGGGTACTTTAATCCATTACACGGCGGCCACTTAGACATGATTGAAGCAGGTGCGGCACTTGGCGATAAGCTTGTTGTTATTGTGAATAATGATGTCCAGCAGGTTCAGAAAAAAGGTAAAGTGATTCTTGATGAGGCAAATAGAATGCGTTTGATTGGTGCGCTTCGTGACGTTGATGAGGCGGTATTGTCTATTGATCAAGATCCAACTCAGATTAAGACGCTTGAGATGGTAGCATTGAAATATCCCAATGACGAACTAGTGTTTGCTAACGGTGGTGACCGTGATTCTGAAAAGGCAATTCCTGAAGGTGATGTGTGTCACCAATACAATATTAAAATGATATTTGGTATTGGTGGGATTCAGAAAGCTGACTCTTCGACTCGAATTAATCAAGCGCTAGGTCATAAAAAGTAGACTAGATGTATAACAGTATAACTAAGAAAATGATCGTGTTTGATCTTGATGATACGCTCGCGGTGACCAAGTCACCTATCACCGATACGATGAGCGCATTATTATCTCGGTTGCTAACACACTACGAGGTCTGTATTATCTCTGGGGGTAGCTTTGGTCAATTTAAGAAACAAGTTATCGAAGGTCTTGAAATACCAGCCGAGGCGCTGAAGCGCATGCATCTAATGCCGACTTGTGGCACGCGGTACTATCGATACAATGAGCTTGAGGGCGATTGGAGGCTTCAATACGCCAATGATCTTACGGATGATCAAAAGCAGCGTATTACCGAAGCATTGAAGACAGGAGCTAAAGAATTAGGACTATGGGAAGAAAAACCATACGGTGACATTATTGAAGATCGTGGCTCGCAAATTACCTTTTCCGCATTAGGTCAAAAAGCCCCTACTGAGAAGAAATACAAATGGGATCTCACGGGTGAAAAGAAGCATAAGCTGCGAGACTTCGTGGCGCCACTTGTACCTGATGTCGAAGTTCGTGTCGGTGGTGCTACATCGATAGACGTGACCATTATTGGCGTTGATAAGGCCTATGGCATGCGTAAGTTACTTGAAGTAGCCGGCTTTGGTATGGACGATGTTTTATTTATTGGTGACCGACTTGAAGAAGGCGGTAACGACTATCCGGTTAAGGCAATGGGAATTGACACAATTGCTGTTGAAAGGTGGGAAGACACAGTACTTGTTGTCGAGGCATTAATAGCGTCGCGTAACTGATCCAAAAAGCACCCTATGTGACGACTGAGGGTGCTTTTTGGATGCATTAACAGTATAATTGGATCTAGTATGCAAGCTGATCTGGTTAATACAAAAGAGTATGTTCAAAAATTAGTAGCGGTTTCCGATAAGGTAACACCAGTTCGCATCATAGACGTTCCGGTTGATCAACGGCGGACACCGGGCTGGAAGATTATGGTGAATGGTGAAAGCTGGGATGCTGTTAGTTCCGCACACCTAACTCAAGAGCAGATGGGTATCGAAGTATCATATGGTTTACATCCTCAGGGGTACGACGGTGTCATAATCCGTGAGTTTGGCGGTGGTGGAGCGGTGACTATTCCGTACATGATTCATCCTGAAACCGGCCATATTTATGTTGGGCTTGTAAAAGAACATCGTCCGCTAGTGGGCGGTGAGGTCTGGAATGTACCGCGTGGCTTTGTTAATTTTGGCGAAACACACCAGCATTCAGCTGAACGTGAAGTGACAGAGGAGATGGGGTATGCATCTGGTTCTGATAGGATCATCAAGCTTGCTGAG
>DASVHL010000073.1:0-98051 GCA_036382575.1 Saccharimonadales bacterium (SeqCode)
TGTTACCGAGGATGAGTTTACGCTACTGTATATGGAACTGCGTGCGGTTATGAATCTAGCAATTGAAAAGGGTGGCTCAACTGACAAAAACTACGTGAATGCTGAGGGTAAGCGGGGAAGCTATATGGATTTTGCGCGCGTCTTTCGTCGTGAAGGACAGGCCTGCCCACGCTGTGGCACGGAAATTATCAAATTCAAGGCCGCAGGTCGCGGCACGCATATTTGTCCTGTTTGTCAGGTACAATAAAGACAGATGATTACAGTTTTAACAGGTGATAATAGTTTTGAGATTAACCGCGCGGTTAGTCAGATTGTCGATGGCTTTGCGGGTGTAGCTGAACGTATCGATGGCAGTGAACTTGATCTTAAACAATTACCCGATCTATTGATGGGGGCAACGTTATTTGCCGAGCAGCGCCTAGTGATTATTAAGCATTTGTCTGAAAGTAAAAGTGTATGGACGGCGTTTAGTGACTGGCTAGGGCGAGTCAGTTCCGACGTACATTTGGTGCTGATTGAACCCAAACTTGATAAACGTACAGTAACCTACAAAGACCTACAGAAGGCCGCTCAGGTGACTGAATATAAAGCTTGGACAGATCGTGATACAGCGAAGGCTGAACAGTGGGTCGCAAATGAAATGAATGACATAGGTAAGGCAATTGATCGCCAATCGGTACACGCACTCGTGCAGCGCGTGGGCGTTGAGCAGTGGGCGTTGTATCAGGCTTTGCAAAAACTCGCCGTACTAGATGCAATTACACCTGAAAGTATTGCTGAGCATATTGAGGCCAATCCGGCCGAGAATGTCTTCGATTTATTTGAATCAGCACTCAAAGGTAACGCTGCCAAAGTGAAGCAGATGATTGAAACACTTTCACTTGGCGAGGATCCGTTTCGTCTATTTGGTTTATTAAGTGGTCAAGCATTCCAGTTGGTGGCACTTGTCGCGGCTGAAGACCGTTCTAGCGCTGAAGTAGCTAAAGATATTGGTGTGCATCCATACGGCCTGAGTAAGCTTGCGCCGTATGCCCGGCGCTTGGGTCGCAGTGGGGCCAGGAAAGTGGTGGCTGCGTTCGCTGAAGCTGATGCGGCCATGAAGACATCAACAACTGACCCATGGCTACTTATTGAGCGAGCGCTGATTAAAACGGTCAGCCTGTAGCCAGGATCTGCAGACAATAAAATAAGCGACCAATTGCTGGTCGCTTATTTTACTAAGTAGAGAGATTACTTAGTGGTTTTCTTTGCAGCTGGCTTTTTAGCTGGGGCTTTTTTCTCGGTAGTTGCTTTTGGTGCAGTAGGCTTCTTGGTAGCAGCTGGTTTTTTCGCAGCAGTTGCTGGCTTGGCAGCAGCCTTTGGTGCAGCAGCTTTCTTAGCTGGGGCAAGCTTTACACCGGCGTCTTTAGCAACCTTGGCAAGTTGAGATTTGCGGCGGGCAACAGTGTTTCTCTTAAGCAAGCCTTTCTTAACAGCAGTATCAAGTTCGCTGTGCGCTTTTGATAGACCTTCGCTGGTAGGCTTTGCCAAAAATGCCTTAGTAGCATCTTTGATTTCACGCTTGATGCCAACGTTGCGCTCGTTGCGCTTGATCGTTTGCTTCATTCGTTTGATGGCTGATTTGATAATTGGCATGTATATTCCTTTTTCTTAAAAGTGATAGATATAATCAACGTGCAATTATAGGGGAAAAGGTCGGTTTTGTAAAGTGTTGACATGTTATTGACTGTTTTAAACTACTTATGGTATAGTTGGGGCAAATCTCGACAAAATAAAAAAGTAGGAAAAACACCTCCATGAACGATGGTAATGCCAAGCAACAGATCGTCGACAATATTAAGAAAAGCACTAATATTTTAGTGACTGTCAGTAATGACCCGTCAGTTGACGAGCTTAGTGCCGCGCTCGGACTGACCTCGCTACTGAACAAGATGAACAAGCACGCCACTGCTGTGGTGAGTGGGGCAATTCCACCAGCAATTACATTCCTAGATCCGGAAAAAACGTTCGAAAACACCGTTGATAGCCTTCGTGACTTTATTATCGCACTCGACAAAAGCAAGGCTGACCATCTTCGCTATAAGGTAGAGGGTGAAGTTGTAAAGATCTTCATTACACCGTACCGTACGACCATTTCTGATAATGATCTCGAATTTAGCCAGGGTGATTACAATGTCGAGCTCGTACTTGCACTTGGTGTTAAGGAACGAGATAACCTAGATAAAGCTTTAGCCGCCCATGGCCGAATCTTGCACGACGCTGCCGTTGTCACAATGAGCGCCGGTGAAGCAAGTAGTCTTGGCAGTATCGACTGGCACGAATCAAATGCCAGTAGCCTCAGTGAAATGCTGGTTAGCCTGAGTGATTCTTTGAAAGAGGATGCAGATCTATTGGACGAGCAGATCGCAACAGCCTTTTTGACGGGTATCGTTGCGTCGACTGATCGTTTTAGTAACAATAAAACCTCGTCAAAAGTGATGACAATCGCTGCTCAATTAATGGCCGCAGGGGCAAATCAGCAGCTTATCGCAGCCAAACTAGAAGATGCAAACGAAATCAGTAGCCCGGCTGCACCAAAACCTAAGGCAGCAGAGGTTACCGCAGAACCAGCCCATGCCGATGGGACGACTGATCTATCAGAAGGTCAGTCAACGAAAGTCGGCCGTTCACAGTCTAAAAAAACTGCACCACTTCCACCGCCAAAAAAAGATGACGGTTCATTGATTATTGAACACGGTGTTGATGCTGCGATCGAAGCTGCTGCGACCGAAACAGCAACTCGCCAACAGGAAGAAGCAGCCGAGCAAGCCGAAGAGACATTGGCACAACAACTGCCAACTGTTGCGCCAACCACGGCACCTCTAGCTGATCTTGAAAAGGATTTAACTGAAGCTGCCGCTGAAACACCAGAATTACCAAAGATTGTTACAAAACCACAGCCAACGCTCGCGGGTGCCGTTAGCGATGAAGCCTGGAAGACGGCGCAAACCCCTAGTATGGGTGGCACATTGAACGCCACAACTGAGCAGGCCGCTGACGATCAGCGTAAGGTCGAGGAAGATGACCGTAACCGCACTATTCTAACGCACAGTAACGGCGATTATATTAGTAATGATGACGCACCAAGCTTCCAGTCTCCATTGAACGCGGCGAATGGCCCTAGTGACGAAGCTGTAGTGCCAGATGTTTTTGCAGCCCCGCCAAATGCATCCGAAGTTGCACCAATGCAATACGAAGAAACGCCAGCTCCAAATCCACAGAGTATGGTAACACTAGCGGATATCGACGAGAAAAATCGTCAACCTCACAATGATGCGCGTGCAGCAGTTGAAGCGGCCTTTGGCGCTGTGCCATTTACGCCAACACCAGCTCCGGAGCCTGCACCGGATAATCAGCCCGTCGATACGGCACCAGCGCCAGTCGTAACACCACCGATGCCTGATTTCTCTACACTGCCTCCATTACCACCAGCCCCAAGCTTGCCGCCTGAAAAATTAGAGGATGTATTGCCAGCTCCAGCGGCACCAGCCCCAGCACCTGGACCTAGTGATCCTGCCCAGTTCAAGATTCCTGGTCAGCAATAAATTTTAAAAAGACGGCATCATCGCCGTCTTTTTTTATTGCATAACAATAAAGTGGTTTATTCCCAGTCGATCACCAAGACGGTCAATGCAAGCCTGCCCATCGGCCCGTTGGGTGTGATGGGTGTGAATAATCTCAAGTAACTGATCACGATACTGCGTGGCATCGATTGTTTCGTTAATTTCGTTCGCTGCATGACCGGCTTCCATATATAACCAGTTGATGTTTGCCGTAGGGATATCTGTCTCGGATAGACAATGGAGGCGGAGCCGTGTAAGGCGGTTATCGTGCTGTTTCAAGTGATAAAAGGCGAAACAAGTCGCCCTGGCAGCAACGATGTGATCAATGTGGCCAGTTAGGCCGTTTAAATCCATTGAGAGACATTCGATTTCGCTATCAACTGGTGCCGCTTCGATAATCGGCTGTACGATTTCGATAATCCTCCGACTAGCTTCAATCATTGTGTGATTGCCAAGATGACCGTCTTCATAACCAAGGTAATGCATTTTATGGGCACCAATGAGTGTTCCAGCAGTCTTCCATTCCTCAAGACGTACATCGCCGAGATTCGGAACATTATCTGGATTGGTGCCACCATCACCATTGGTGAGTAAGATGAGGTGTAGTTCGGCGCCCGCAGCTACTTCTTGCAGTAATGTGCCGGCTGGGCCAAAAGCTTCATCGTCGGGGTGAGCAAAGATAGCAAAAATAATCTTTTTCATGTCCTTAGTATAGAATAGAAAAGATGACTGACGGAATTATTCTTATAGATAAACCAGCCGAAATGACCAGTTTTGGTGTCGTGGCTCGTGTTCGGCGCGTGCTTTCGAAGACTGCAGGCAAGAAAGTGAAGGTAGGGCATACTGGCACACTTGATCCGTTTGCGACCGGCCTCATGATCTTGGTGATCGGCAAAGAATGTAAAAACGCCGAGAAATACTCCAAACTCGATAAAGTCTATGAGGCGACGTTTCATTTAGGGCAGACAAGCACGACGGGTGACCCGGAAGGTGACTTAACTGATGTATCTGATCGACAGCCAACGCAAGACGAAATTGAGGCTGCACTAGTGCGTTTTACGGGCCAGATTATGCAGCGTCCGCCCATATTTAGCGCAATTAAAATTGATGGTAAGCGAGCCTATCGTTTAGCCCGTGACGGGGAAGAGATTGAAATCCCAGAGCGGCCAGTGACAATTCATAGTCTAGAACTTGTTGATTACACCTATCCAGAATTAACAATTCGTACTCATGTTGGCAGCGGCACCTATATTCGTAGTCTATGTGTTGATATTGGCAAGGTGCTTGAAACTGGCGCGTACTGTACACAACTACGTCGTACCTCAATTAGTAAATGGACACTTGATGAAGCACAGACACTGCAAGAATTCGGCGTCTCTGACTAAGGTGTTGAAAACAGTGCAAAACTCTGCTATAGTACATTGTTGATGATTACAGCAGAAAATAAAGCCAAGGCATTTGCTTTGACACAGACGCACAAAACCGACGTTGGTAGCCCACAAGCCCAAGTGTCTGTTTTGACGACTCGTATCAAAGAGATTACCCTTCACCTGCAGACTAACAAGCACGACCACATGGCTCGTCGCGGTCTGATTCAGATGGTTGGTCGTCGCAAACGTTTGCTCAAGTACCTCGAACGTAAAGACTTCGATGCATACAAGGCAACCGTCGCCGCTCTCGGACTCCGCAAGTAATTGCGGAGTTTTTTTTATGCTATTTCTTAGATAGTGGCTCGCTGTGCACCGGTCTGTAATCGGTGTATACTTATGCTTATCATGAGCAAACAATCAATTATTCACATTGACCATTTGACAAAGCGCTACGGCAAGGCCGCTGCCATCAGCGACGTGACGTTTACAGTCGAAAAGGGTGAAGTAGTTGGCTTTGTGGGCCTGAACGGTGCAGGTAAGTCGACGACTATCAATGTGATGATGGGGTTCTTACAGGCTAGTGCTGGAACAGTCCACCTTTTTGGACGGTCAGTGACGCCACAAACGGCTCATCGCACCCACCAAAAGGTTGGTTTTGCGAGTGGCGACATGAGTTTATTCGCTAATCTGACAGGTGAACAGTATCTGGCATTTTTAACTCATCGCTATAAACTAAAATCACAGCAGCGTGTTACTGAGTTGTGTCGACGGTTTTCACCGCAATTGGACAAAAAGATCGCCGACCTCTCGCGTGGTAACAAGCAAAAGATTGCTTTGATCGGTGCTTTTATGGCGAATCCTACGCTGGTAATATTGGATGAGCCAAGTAGCGGCCTTGATCCTCTTATGCAGCAAGCATTTTTGGAATTAGTGCGCGAAGAAGCCGAAAAGGGAACAACGATCTTTATGTCATCACACTACCTAAATGAAGTGGCTGATGTGTGTAGTCGCGTGCTATTAATGCGCAGTGGTGAACTCGTCAAAGATATCCCAGCTCATCAATTAGCTGGTGCGAGTGGTAAAATCGTACGAATTATCAGTAAGCGAATCGTGATTCCGCCAAAGATGGCTGAATCGGTGTCGGAAAATAAGACGCCTGATGGTTATGAGCTTTCATTCGTCTTTAAGGGGCAGCCGATGCATTTGCAGCATTGGCTAACGAGCGTCCCGCAGTTGATTGACTTTACGATCACCGAACATGATCTTGAGACCGCTTTTAGTGATATTTACGCCGCACCAGCGGACAAGGAGCGCCATGTTTAATTTATTCACCAAAACGCTCTACGACAAACGAGCCTTTATTATTGGTTGGAGTTTAGGTTTGATGGCCGTCGGCTGTCTGATGATGTTGTTTTACCCGGCCTTTCACCAAGATAATGGTATTGATGAGCTGGTTAAAAGTTTGCCGACTGCCTTTCAGGGATTGGTCGGCGACCTGGGCAACTTAAAGCAACTATCGACCTATATTGGCAGTCAATTATTTGATGTTCGTATTCCGATTCTGGTCAGTATTCTATCGATTATTTTGGCTGTCGGGCTCACTGTTGGTGAAGAAGAGAAGGGGCAGTTACGGACGCTCGTTGGTTTGCCGCTCAGTCGTGCGCACATTCTCTTTAGCAAGTGGCTGGCTATCGTTACAATCTGCTTATTTACAACCATCGCCACGGTTATTGGTATCGAGATTGGACTGGTCGTGATTAACGAAACGCTCGATTGGATGGTTATTTTACGTCTGGCTGTTATGATGTGGTTGCTGTCAGTGGCGCTTGCTACGGTGATATTCGGTATTGGCCTTGCGACTGGTAAACGAGGCCTAACGATGGGGTTGGCTGTCGCAACGACAATCGGTAGTTTTATTCTGACGACATTTGCCCGATCTGTAGAGTGGTTGCAGCCATATGAGCATGCGTCAATCTTTCATTATTTCCCGGCAGCGACCATTGCCAAAAGTGAAATTGATCTCGTTGATGTGCTTGTTTATATAGTGATTATTATCGTTTTTCTGACAGTCGGTATCATTGGTTTTCGACGTCGTGATGTTCGATAAATTCACAAATTATTTAACATATGAAAAAACTCCTCCATTCCTGCATGAATCACAGGAATGGAGGAGCGAGTGTGTCAACGTGTCGCCTAGTTGCCGATCAATTTAGAAATTGATTGTAATGTTAGGAAGGGATGTCAGTGCCCAAATGATGAAATTCCACACCCAAGTAATGGGATGGTTGATCCACCAGCTGAGGGCAGTGTTGATCCACGGTGCAAGGATAGCTAAGGCTTGCAAGCCGATGCCAAACCAGAACAGCCACCATTTGGTCTCGGTAGTGATATAAAGATAGCCAGCGATGACTACCAATATGCCAAGAAGTACCGTGCCGCCGATCGTAACACTGCTGGAGAGAAAACCTTCGCCAACTGTCCAGCTGGTAATGTTACGTGCAATACTTTCGCTTAGCGACGTAATAAGGGGTGTTGAACTAATGGAGGCCACAATAGAACCTGCTGCAAGCAGATTCAGGATGTCTGCCAGTAGGTCAACGAGCTTGCTACTTTCAGGGCTTGTGTTCTTGCCGATACGACGAGCCAAGACCAGGAAGAGCCATGAGGCGATAAGCCCGATTAGCCAGCCTGGAATAGGTAAGAAGCCGGATTCGTCGACAATTGCTTGAGTGGGTTGATGTAAAGCGACTTGCATGATTGCTCCTTAGGAACTAGACGACACGGACATGCACTCCACCATGATAGTGTAGATTTTTTATAAATACAAGAACTTACTTTTATCGTCAAATCTATGGTCAAGTTGAAATAATTATTTAAGGAAGGAGTAGGGTATAATAGAGACAACGCACACCGCAGGCGGTCTAAGTGGTGGATACAGTATTTCTAATTATAGAAAATCTGCACCCGTTACTTATTCGCCATTTCAATACAGGTGAGTGAACAAAAAAGGAGGACACATAATGTCTACTATTAACCCTACTGGTAAGGAAATTATTTCTGTTACCACTGAACTTTGTGGCAAACCACTAAAACTAGAAGTGAATCGTGTCGGTTTTCGCACGAGCGCCTCAGTGCTCGTAACCTACGGTGAAACTGTCGTACTTGGTACTGCCATGGTGAGCAAAAAAGCGATCAGCGGCATGGATTACTTTCCACTATCAATTGATTACGAAGAAAAATTTTATGCAGCTGGCAAAATCAGTGGCAGCCGCTTCATTAAACGTGAGGGCCGCCCGAGCGACGAGGCTATTCTTATCGGTCGTTTAATTGACCGCCCAATTCGTCCATTATTTCCAAAAGGCTACCGCCAAGAAGTTCAGAACGTGGCAACCGTCCTTTCGATGGATCCATCATTCCGCCCTGACATGGTTGCAATGATCGCTGCCTCAACTGCGCTGATGCTTACTGGTGCACCATTTGATGGTCCAGTTGCAGGTTTACGTGTAGCGCAGGTGAATGGTAAGTTCAAAGCCTTCGCATCACCAGAAGAGCGCGAAGAGAGCGACCTCGACCTAGTGGTTGCAGGTATCGAAAGTGGTATCACAATGGTAGAAGCCGGTGCAAACCAGGTATCAGAAGAAGTTATCGCCGATGCACTTGCATGGGCGTTTGAGGCTTTCCAGCCAGCGATTGCTGCGCAAAAGGAACTTGTTGAGAAGGTTGGTGTCGAGCCACTTGCGTACGAACTTATTTTGCCAAACGAAGAATTCCAAACTGTTGTTGATGAATGGATGAACGGCAAGCTAGGTGAAGACCTGCGCAAGCCGTATCCAGAACGTAACGAACTGGTTTCGACACTTCGCGATCAATTCCATGATGCAATGATTGAAAAATTTGGTGAAGAAGATTACAAACTGCTTCGCGGTGAATACGACGAGGCCTTTACAATGGCACTGCATAAAGACGTCCGTCGTGGTATTGTTGAAGACAACCTGCGCCCAGATGGTCGCAAGCTTGATGAAATCCGTCAGCTTAGTTCAGAAATTGGCATCTTGCCACGTACGCACGGTTCAGCACTGTTTACCCGTGGTGTGACACAGGGTATGAACATTGTGACCTTAGCACCACTGAGCTTTGCGCAGATGGTTGATACGATGGAGCAAAACGACTACGAACGCCGTTACATGCACCATTACAACGCCCCAGGCTACACTGTCGGTGAAGTTCGTCGTCTTGGTTCACCGGGTCGACGCGAAATTGGCCACGGCTACCTCGCAGAGCGTGCTGTTATGCCAGTGTTGCCAACCGAAGAAGAATTCCCATACGCGATTCGTAGTGTCACCGAAATCATGAGCCAGAACGGCTCAACATCGATGGCCGCAACCTGTAGCTCGGTCCTCGCACTTATGGATGCTGGTGTGCCACTGAAGGCTCCTGTATCTGGTATCGCGATGGGTCTGATGATGGATGGCGACACGCCATACGTACTATCTGACATTGCCGATGCTGAAGATTTCGCTGGTGATATGGACTTTAAGGTGACTGGTACTGAAAAGGGTATCACGGCTATTCAGATGGACATGAAAGTTCATGGTCTTCCGGTAGATATCCTTCGCCAGGCACTAACTGCCGCTAAGCCGGGTCGTGCACACATCTTGGCGCACATGTTAACGACAATTGCCGCACCAAAACCAAGCCTGAGCCCATATGCTCCACGGATTGAAAAGATCAAGATTAATCCTGATAAGATCGGTGCCGTTATCGGTAAGGGCGGTGAAGTAATCAACAAAATTACCGCTGAAACCGGTGCTCAGATCGACATCAAGGAAGACGGTTTGATTACTGTTGCTGCTAGCGATACAACCAATATCGAAAAAGCTATCAACTGGATTAAGTCGTTGACTGAAGAGCCAGAAGTCGGCAAGATTTACGACGGTAAAGTGGTGAGTATCAAGGACTTTGGTGCCTTCATTAACATCATGCCTGGCATCGATGGTATGGTTCATATCTCACAGCTTTCTAACGAGCGTGTTGAAAGGGTAGAGGACGTTCTGCACGAAGGTCAAATCCTGAAGGTAAAATTGACTGGCATCGACGAGCGTGGTCGTCTGAGTCTTAGTATTAAAGACCTCGAACAATAGAGGTGACTCTAATAAAACACCCGGCTTCGTAAGCCGGGTGTTTTTTATTCCGGTATATCGGTAAGATATCTGCTGTGCGGCTCACCGTGATCTGGATTGACACCTTCGTTATAGATCTGGGCGATGTATGGAGATTCGATCATATGTCGTGCCGCCTTATGCTCTTCGTTATATGGTGGGCGCCAAATAGTGCGATTGCAGTTGGCAATATCAATGATAAGTTGGGCCTGCTCTTGGCGAAGTTTGGCAATATCCTGCGCGAGTGTATTATGCTCTTCAGTCGTGGCTTGGCGGGTCTGGATGTCACCTGATTGTCCAATCGCAATCAACCCAAGGGTGAGCGTATTGTGGCGTGTCTCCATCTCGTGGAGTGCTTGGTAAAGAGAGGCCGACTCGTGATGCAATCTAACGCGCCGCTCCTCAGTACTTTCATCAAAGTTAATAGAAATATCGTGAGAGAAAACCACTGCTTCAGCCGACATGCCACACCTCATTTTAGATTTGTTGTCGGTAGTATAGCATTCGCTATTCGCGTACGCTAGATAGTCTATGATGTGATATCTACATACGATTAAGCATGCCGAGTAACTTCGCCTATGTCTCACCGATTATGGCAACTGTTGAGGTAAAATGAAAAACGCCCAGCTGCAATTGCAGACTGGGCGCTTTCACTCGGAGGGGCTGGATAGCTATGCGTACTGATTGCTTGTGTTTTGCAAGCGGGTGATGGCGGTTGCGGGATTGTCGTGAATGACAGTTGTGTGCTCGTAGCGCGCTTTGCTGAGGGCTACGTTTACGCGACGGCGTTCGCCGTGTTTGTATTCGTTGGCTTTGAGCGAGGCGTGCTTGCCTTGGCCAAAGTACCAATAGAGCTGCTTGAGCGGCTCACCGGCGACAACGCGTACGTGCTCGTCGGCGATGGCCTTGTAACGTTCGCGGCGCAACTGGTCGCGCTTAACACCTTTGACATTGATACGCACGGTACTTCCTTCCAATCGGAGTGAATGAATTGATATTAACATAATTGGTATAAAATGTCAATAGCATAGGGACAAAACTAAGTATAGAACAGCTAAGAAATGTAATATGTATTACTACTAATGAAAAGTGATTTATATATGATGAGTAAAGTAAGGAGAATCATTATGATACCAAAGCTACTTCGTTCAACCATTTTTATCGCAATCGTTCGCTGGGCTGCACCGCGTATATGGGCCTACATAAAGAAGCGTCGCGCTTTAAAATGATATTCTAGTAGCAATGAGCCAATCAAAACAGGAACAACTCGATAACCTAAAGACAGATATTCTCGAAAATAATATCTGTCCTGATCTTGCCGAACAGGCAACGCAGCTTGTAATGGGTGACGGCAATCTGGATGCTGAAATTGTGTTTATTGGTGAAGCGCCAGGTAAAAAAGAGGATGAATCGGGACTACCGTTTGTGGGTGCTTCCGGAAAGTTTTTGAATGAGATGTTGGCTCAGGCCAGGCTTGAGCGCCGTGATGTCTATATAACGAATGTCGTGAAGTACCGCCCACCAAATAACCGCGACCCAAAACCTGCGGAAAAGAAGGCATTTATGCCGTATTTGTTAAAACAACTCGAAATCATCAAACCAAAAGTTGTCATTACGCTGGGGCGACATAGTATGGAATATTTTCTGCCTGGTGCCATCATCGGTGATATTCATGGCCAGCCGCACCAGGTACAGATTGATAGTAACGAGCTACTCATTATTCCGCTCTATCACCCGGCAGCCGCGCTTTATAACGGTAGCCTGCGCCAGACACTGATCGATGATTTTATGCGTGTGCCACAGATCATCACTGGCCGCTAATATTGACTTTTATAACATTTAGTGATATAGTGCATATAGTATCATGCAAAATAAAAACGCTGAAAATCTTATTATCGTTCAAAACCCGAACAGTACCCGGGCTGATAAAATTGACGAAAAAGTATTTGCGCCACTTGAGCGACACGGTATTCCATACGAGGTCTATCATACCGAATCGGCCGATACTGAACAGAATATTGCTGACATGCAAGAACAGATTCCTGCTGATGCAACAGTGATGATTGCAGCGGGCGATGGCACTGCTATGCAAGCAGTAAACGCTTCGCTGCGTAGCGATAAGAACTGGACACTTGGCTTTGTGCCACTTGGAAATTTCAATGATAATGCTCATTCTCATGCAAAACGACACCACTCTGTCGTTGATCTATTAAACGCACCGGAAGTAAATACACATCCACTTACGATTGATGTTGATGGTGAATATTGGCGCCACGCACCAGCATATATGACAATCGGCTGGACGGCACTTGCCGCTAGTCAATTTGGCGATGCTGAATCACGCAAGGCTATGAAGGACACTCCGGCCGCATTGAAATTGGCAAAAAGTTTAGGCCAGCTTGCGGGGAATTATATTCAGAATAGACGAATACTTTTACCATCATTTACTGCAAACGGCATCTATCAAGACGAAGCTACGGATATCTTGGCTATCAATAGTCCCTACGTCGGCGGTATCGTACGCTCGCAGGATAACTATTTCGACAAGTCATATTTTGGCAGCAGGGCAGACATCAATGTGGGCCGCATCTTGCCGAATGTTCCATTTGGCCTGAAAGCAATTACCGGCCATGCACCGTCTGATCGTGTCGAGGAAATGCACCTTGTGTTTGATGAAGTGGCACATCTACCTGTTCAAACAGAGGGTGAATTTCAATGGCTTGATGCTAAAGAAATCTTTGTCTACAAGAATCCTACCGACATCATTCGCGTGCTTCACCCCAAGGGCATAGCGCGTCGCTAACTTGCGCCCCACCTTGTAGTCTGCTATAGTAAGAACACTTATCGAAGAGGGAAAGACCACTTACATGACTGTCCTACCTCCCTCAACTCGTATTTATTTATGCAATTATTCCAATAATTAAAAGGAGAAACAATACATTATGGGTCAACGAAGACTCTCTAACACGACACCTGACGACCAAAGTAAGCGTCCGCAGGGTCAGCAACGACAAAAATCAAACAATACGGTGTTAAATAGCACTACTACTCGCAAGGGTGAAGTCTTCCGTGCGCAGCGTCGCACTAGTGAAAACGTCAACGTTCAAGCCAGCCAACACATGATTAATGTGCCGGTCAATAAATCTATCTACAACGGTTACAACGGCCGTCAATTTAGTTTGGCTGACCAAAAGAATCAGCCTCGTCCAAATGCTAACGTACCAAAACTCAAGATTATGCCAATTGGTGGCTTGGGTGAAATGGGTATTGGTAAAAACATGATGGCGATTGAATATGATAACGACATTATCGTCATTGACTGTGGCTTCTTGTTCCCAGGTAGTGACTATCCAGGTATTAACTATATTATTCCTGATATTACTTATCTTGAAGAGAACAAACATAAGATCCGTGGCCATGTCTTTACGCACGGACACCTTGATCACATTGGCGCGTATCGTCATATCGCTGATAAGATTCCTGCACCTGTCTATGCCAGCAAGTTTACGCTTGGTATGTTGCAGCGCACCATGGAAGAGGCAACGAGCGGATTCGAGCCTGATTACCATGAAATGAACCCAGAGTCTCACGAACGCGTGCAACTCGGTGACAGCTTCTCAATCGAACTTGTGCGTGTAAACCACTCAATTCCTGACGCGACTGCCGTCGTCGTCCGTACGCCACTTGGTGTCCTGGTTGATACTGGCGACTGGCGTTTTGAAGAAAACCCAGTTGACGGCAAGAAGTTTGACCTTGAACGTCTGACTGAAATTGCTTCAACTGAAGGCATCTTGTTGCTGATGAACGAATCAACAAACTGTGAGTCCGAAGGTGGACACGAGCATGGCGAATTTGATATCCAGCAATCAATGGGCCAGGTGATGGATAAATATCCTAATAGCCGTTTGGTTCTTAGCTGTTTCAGCAGCCAGATTCATCGTATGCAGGTCATCCTTGAAGAAGCTAAAAAGCACGACCGCAAGGTAGCGTTCGCTGGCTATTCAATGATTCAAAACCTTGAAGTAGCTCTTCGTGCCGGTGTGATTAAAATTCCTAAAGACGTTGTCGTTAAGATGGAAGACGTCGTTAAATTACCTGACGGTAAAGTGACAATCGTTTGTACTGGTTCACAGGGTGAATTCAACGCCGTACTTAACCGTATGGCAACTGGTTCTCACAAGTTTATCAAGATCAAAAACTCTGACGTTATTGTCTTTAGCTCAAACGCTATTCCTGGTAACGAAAAGTACGTAACTCGTACGGTTGATGGTTTGATGCGTGAAGGTAGCGCGGTTATTCAAAACGGCAAAACTCACCTTACTGGCGTCGGCCCACTCCACCTTTCAGGTCACGGCTACTATGATGACCACGTGAAGCTAGTTAATGCTTTGAATCCAAAGTACTACATGCCAATTCACGGTGAATTCCACATGCTTGTCCACAACGCCGAACTTGCTGAAAAGGAAGCCGGCATCCCACGTGATAACATCTTTGTTTGTGACAGTGGTGATGTCATTGAAATTACCGCTGATGGTGCCAAGAAAAATGGCCGTATCCCAGTCGGCGGTATTATGTATGACGATAGCGGTGCAACTGTATCAGAAGTTGTTCTGAAAGACCGTATTCATATGGCAGCTGAAGGTATGTTTGTGATTGTTCTAACTGTTGCTCGCGGTAGTGGTCGTTTGATGACCAGCCCGGACATTATCAGTCGTGGCTTTATCTACCTACGCGATAGCGAAGAGTTGATGAATATGATTCGTCAGTACTTGAAGCAAAAGGTAACTAAGAGCTTTAGCGGCAAACGCGTTGACCTAGATGTGATCAAGAAAGAGTTGAAAGACGAAATCACTCACATTCTCTATGATCAGACTCGTCGCACCCCAATCGTTATCCCAGTGATCAATGAAATCGGTGGTGGCGGTGGCGGTGGCGGTCAAAACCGCAACCAAGGCGGCGATAATCGTGCTCAGGGTGAAAACCGTGGTCAAAACGGCGGTAATCGCCAAAATGACAATCGCGGTCCTCGTCCAGAACGCCCAGAAGCTAAGAAGTTTCCAGCACCAGTTGTTCCTGACACCGAAGCAACTGACACCAAGGCTCGTCAGGCCCAAGACTCTCGTCCTTATTAGTAAGGATAGTAATCGGCATATGAAAAACCCCGCCTAGCGGGGTCTTTCCTGTAAAGACAACGCTAGCGGGGCATGTGTGCTTTCTCTTTTCTCTGCTTAATCAGGTAACGATCGATACTTCGATACAAGAACTCGACATCTTGGATGCGAGCTTCCATTCTTCTCTTGAGCCTTTGCAGCTCATCGGTCTGAATGGAGGTAAATGGAGTGTCAGGTGGATGGGTTGAGGCTCTTTTCTTGAGTCGACCATATCTCGCCTGAATCCGATAAATGTCTGCTGCGTACTTCTCGGCTCGTTGTACGAACTCCTTGCTTTCAGCCACTGGCAAAAGAAGGGTCTTCAGGGTGACCTCGGTTACGAGAGCCTCTGACGACGGGAGAGTACACATTAGACGATTAGCATCAAGCCAAAGTAGCTTGTACGTTTTTTGGGTCTTCTTTTGATTGGCTAAACTTTCGCGGCGTTCTTTTATTTTTGTGATCGCCCTCAGTATCGGTGCCTCGAGCTTTTCCTGAACACTGGGTGCCAAAATGAACCCAATGAAGATCAGCAAGACCACAAATATTAGATTGTGCACGTTAATTCCTGTTCTGAATGAGAAGTGGAAAGGCTGCTACGGCCCGCTACAGGATAACCTTATATCGAGCCGTCTAATGCATAAAATAACATACTTATTATATTATGTCAATAAGATGTATAGAAAACCATAAGCCTCTTGCAATTTGTAGTAATTTTTGCTATAATATGTTGTATCAATCTGATAATAAAAAACATATAATATAAAACAGTTATGGCTAAAAGAAAAAAATCTACTCGCTCTCGTAAATCAAAAGCATCAGCCGCTCCGCAGCATAGCCTACCGAATGGATTTTGGTCTCAGGTCTGGGCAGTTGGCTTAATTGCTATTTCGATTTTATTTGTCGTGACCTGGTTTGGGGCAGGTGGTCCAGTCCTCGAATGGCTCCACGGAGCTGCTGTTGCCAGTATCGGCTACGCCGAATATATTATTCCAGTTCTCTTTGTTTACATTGCTGTTGAAATTTTCCGAGCCGAAAACAATCGTTTACCAGCCGTCGTTAAGTTCGCGACAATTTTGCTGATCGTTTGGTTCGCTGGATTATTCGGTCTGATGAAAAGTAATGGGCGCACGACAGGTGGCTGGGTTGGCGATAGTGCTAACAACGCCATGCTTGCTATGGTTGATAGTGGTGTCGGTGCCTTTATCTACATTTTATTTATTATTATTACGACGTTATTTGTCCTGCGTGTTTCACCCATTACAGTTATCAAGAAATTGTGGGAAATGTCACGACGCGACTTGGCTGAACAAGAAGAAAACATCAAAGTCATGCGTAAGGTCGCTGCAGCTGACGCACCAAAACCATCAACGATTGGTGAATTGAAACTAAATGCCGGTGTGCCAATGCTTGATGCAAGTGAAGTTGCCGCCGAAGAGAAGAAGAGCCTGCGCCGTTCAAGCATAAAGGGCAGTGTCCAACAGGATAAAGCAGCCGAAGACCAAGCCGCATTAGTTACTGTTAGCGATCCGAACTGGCAAGCACCAAGTGTTGATTTGCTCGAGAAAAAACAATCGCCAGCTGATGCTGGTGATGTGCAGCAGAATGCCCAGACAATTCGCGATACACTTGCTGAATTTAATATCGATGTTGAAATGGAAGGCGCTAATATTGGTCCAAAGGTGACTCAGTACACCTTGAAACCGCCAAGTGGCGTCAAACTCACGCGTATTACCGCGCTTGAGACAAACATTGCTCTTAACCTAGCAGCACAGAGTCTTCGCATCGAAGCGCCAATCCCTGGCCAGCGTGCCGTTGGTATCGAAGTGCCTAACCGCAAAGCAGCCGACGTGCGTTTGCATGGTATTTTGACAGCTAAACAGTGGCGCAATAACCATGAGCCACTGAGTTTTGCGATTGGTAAAGATATTTCTGGTGAAGCGGTTGTTGGCGAGCTTAATAAAATGCCTCACTTGTTGATCGCTGGTCAGACTGGTTCTGGTAAGTCAGTTATGATCAATACCTTGCTCACAAGCCTCTTGTATCGCAACAGCCCAAGTGAAATGAAACTTATTTTGGTCGACCCAAAGCAAGTGGAAATGGCACCATACGAAGATATTCCACATCTGTTAACACCGATTATTACCGAACCCGAAAAGACGATTAGTGCGCTGAAATGGGCAGTTAATGAAATGGAGCGCCGCTACAAGCTGCTCGCTGCTGAAAAGATCCGCGACATCAAGAGTTACAACCAAAAGATCCAATCTGGTAGCAAAAAGCTATCAGTCGAAGACGAAGATGGTAACGAGCAACGCGTCGATGAAGGCGCTATGCCGTATATCGTGATTGTGATCGATGAGTTAGCTGATTTGATGATGGTGGCCTCGCGTGACGTCGAAGCCTTGATCGTGCGTTTGGCGCAAAAGGCTCGTGCCGTTGGTATTCACTTGGTACTGGCAACTCAGCGTCCATCGGTTGACGTTATTACCGGTTTGATTAAGGCCAACGTGCCGGCTCGTATTGCCTTTACCGTAGCCTCACAGATTGATAGCCGCACAATTCTTGACCAGGCGGGTGCTGAAAAGCTCCTCGGGCAAGGTGACATGTTGATCCTGACGCCAGCTATGAGCAAACCAAAACGTATCCAGGGTGCCTGGGTGATGGACGAAGAAGTCATCAAGATTACCGATCATTTGCGTATGCAGTCAGCGCCACAGTACAACGATGAGATTATTTCTCAGCCTGTGCAGCTGAACGGCAAGGGTGGTGTTGTCATGGACTTTGACGGCGGCGGTGATGACGATATGTACAAAGACGCACTTCGCGTGGTGGTTGATAGTGGCAAGGCAAGCACCAGTCTGTTGCAACGACGCCTCCGTATTGGTTATGCCCGCGCTGCCCGTATCATCGAGCAGATGGAAGAGCAGGGCGTGATTGGTGCAGCAGACGGCTCTCGTCCGCGTGATGTACTGATCAACAGCCTAGATGAACTTGGCAGCAGCGACGATCTGTAGATGGCGTCGCTGCAAATAAGACGATTATTCACCCCTCTGTCGCCAGAGGGGTGGTATTTATCCACAGTTTTTGCTATACTTAACAGGTTATCAACTCGGCTTATACCAGATATAAGCATCCATAAGGATTCCAGAGGAGGAAATCTATGAAAGAATACGAACTAACCGTTCTGATTCACCCTGATCTCGAAGCAGATCTAGAAACTCCACTTGCCAAGGTCCGTGATATTATCACGACTGCTGGCGGTGAAATTGTAAAAGAAGACAACTGGGGCAAGAAAAAACTTGCATACAAAATCAATCGTCAAGATTTTGCTGTCTACGTGTACTTTGATGTAAAGCTTCCAGCTGATGCACCACTAAAGATCAGCAACACATTTAACATTACCGAAGAAGTAATCCGTTACCTTCTTGTTACTGTTGATGAAAAGGGCCGCAAAGCTCTTGAGGAAGCTAAAGCTAACGCGTCAACTGAGTCTGACGCAAAAGAAGAGGAATAATCTACCATGGCTAAAAGTATCAACCAAGTTATCTTGATGGGCCGTTTAACACGTGACCCTGAAATGCGCACCACTTCAACAGGCAAGACTATTGCTAGCTTTAGTATTGCGGTTGATCGCGGCGGCCAGGAAGATGCAGCTGACTTTTTCGATGTTACGGCATGGGAAAAGCTTGGTGAACTAGTAAACCAGTACCTTAGCAAGGGACGTCGCTGTTTAGTACAAGGCCGTTTGCGCCAAGATAGCTGGGATGACAAAGAAACTGGCAAGAAGCGTTCTAAGGTAGAAGTCGTCGCAACTGACGTTACTTTCCTTGACGGTCCTGCTGGCGAAGGTGGTGGAAATGGTGGTTCAAACAACTACCCATCAAACAGTGGTTCATCTAAAAAATCTGACGATGTTGTTATTGAAGACATCGACGACAAACCAATTGATTTAAGCGAGATTCCTTTCTAGGAATAATTTAGGAGAATATTAGAATGGCTATTAAGCGATTTAAACGAGATACCCCAGCGTACTTTGATTACAAAGACGTTAAAACATTGCAACGATTTATTAACATCTACGGCCAAATTGAGCCAATTGCAAAGACTGGCCTTAGTGCTAAGCAACAGCGTCAACTAGCTGGTGCTATCAAACGTGCACGTCACCTTGCATTGCTTCCATTTGTTACCCAAGGCTAATTGGTAAATGGTATTTGGCAGGTGAGCGTTTCGTCCACCTGCTATCTACGACTTACTAATTACGATATATCGAAAGGACTATTATTATGTATCAACCAACTGATTTAAAAAAAGGCGTTGTCTGCCAAATCGACGGTAAACCTTACCGCGTGATCGACTACAACCAAAAAGTTATGGGTCGTGGTGGTAGCATTGTGAATGTAAAACTACGCAATCTTATCGATGGTAATATTATTCCTAAGACCTTCAAGGGCCAGGATAAAATCGAACGTGCTGAAGTGAACACAAAAACTGTTCAGTATCTATACAAAGACTCTGACCTCTATTATTTTATGGATCCAGGGACGTTTGAGCAGTTTGAACTATCTAATGAAACGGTTGATACAGCTGCTGGCTACCTAAAAGAAGGTGACGAACTTGGCCTTCAATTCTTTGGTGATCGTGTGATTAATGTTGAGCTTCCAAAGAACCTCTACCTCGAAGTTACCTACGCAGAAGACGTTGTGAAGGGCGATACTACCAGCAGCGTTCTGAAAGATGCCACACTTGAAACGGGTATCATTGTGAAGGTGCCTTCATTTATTAAAACTGGTGATATCGTGTCAGTCGACACGGCAACTGGTGAATACCGCGAACGTAAAAAATAATGACGAAACAACGCCTAGATATTGAACTAACAAAACGCGGCATAACGACCAGTCGTTCGCAGTCTGAAAGTTGGATCAAGCTAGGTAAAGTAACTGTTGATGGCAAAGTGATCACTAAGCCTGGTCATTTTGTGCGTGAAGATAGTGCTATTAAATTATCTGCCAAAGAGCAGTATGTCAGCCGCGCTGGGCTTAAACTTGCTAGTGTTGCTGAAGTCCTGGGTATGGATTTTCGAGATAAAATTGTACTCGACGTTGGTAGTAGTACGGGCGGCTTTACGGACTACGCCTTGAAACATGGTGCAAAAAAAGTATACGCCGTTGATGTTGGAACCGACCAATTACATCCTAGCTTGAAGGGCCATCCAAAGATTCGCTTGCATGAAAAAACCGATATCCGCGACTTTTACATCAAGAACGAAACGCCGGATATTATTGTTATCGACGTCTCGTTTATTAGCCTTCGTGAGATTTTGCCACACCTCGTAAACTTCTTGAGTAATCCTACTACTCAGGTTGCTGCAATGGTCAAGCCACAATTCGAAGCAGGCAAAGATCAGACGAATAAAGGAATTATTAAAAACGACGCAATACGTCGCCAAATCCTTCGTGACTTTGAAATGTGGGCCAAGCAGTACTTTGTTATCAAAGACAAACGCGACAGTGATGTCGCGGGTGCCAAGGGTAATCAAGAACGCTTCTATTTATTGCAGCGTTTAAAATAGCTAAACGTTAAATCGGAATTCAACAATGTCACCAGGACGCATGACATACTCTTTGCCCTCAGTGCGCATTTTGCCAGCGCTCTTGGCGGCGGTTTCGCTACCAGCAGCCATCAGGTCGTCGAAATCAACAATTTGTGCGGCGATAAATCCACGCTCGAAATCACCGTGAATGACACCGGCTGCCTGTGGGGCAGTAGCACCTTGCTTAATGGTCCAGGCACGAACTTCTTTTGGCCCAGCCGTTAGGTAACTTTGTAGGCCTAGCGTGTCATAGGCGGCATGGATCATTTGCAAGAGTCCGGTTTCTTTGACGCCGTAACTTTCAAGTAACTCAATAGCATCGGCTTCATCCAGGCCTTTGATTTCTTCTTCGAGTTTTGCGCAAACAAAGAGTGATTGAGCAGGAGAAACGAGTGCTGCGAGCTCCTGTTTCTTTGCCTCGTCAACGAGTGTATCTTCGTCGACGTTAAAGGCATAAATCACTGGCTTTGCAGTCAGTAGGTGCAGGTCGGCAATCAGTTCGGTATTTAAATCACCCAGTGATGATAGTGGCGTACCTGCCTTTAGATGATCGAGTAGACTTTGTAGGTAATCAGCTTGGGCGCGTAGGGCAGGCTTAGCCTTGGCTTCTTTAGCGACCTTTGGTAAACGAGTCTCGATTGTCTGCATGTCGGCAAGAATTAGTTCGGTGTTGATGACTTCGATATCATCACGTGGATCAACCTTATCTGACACGTGAACCACATCACCGCCGTGAAAGGCGCGAACAATATGGACGATTGCATCGCAGTTACGAATATTGGCCAGGAACTTATTGCCGAGGCCTTCGCCCTTGCTGGCACCAGCGACCAGGCCAGCGATATCTACAAAGGTAACTGTTGCAGGAATAATTTTAGTTGAACCATATAAGTCGGCCAGTTTTTGTAAACGGCCATCAGGAACAGGAACAATTCCGGTGTTCGGCTCGATTGTTGCGAACGGATAATTAGCCGCCAAAATATCGTTATTAGTCAGGGCGTTAAATAGGGTAGATTTGCCAACGTTAGGTAAACCAACGATGCCGATAGATAGTGAACTCATAGTATGTAGTATACCATAACAGGGGTGAATATTGACAAAATAGATAAAATTTGCTATAATCATTCACAGGATTTACTAAAAACAAAAAGTATTAATAACTAGGAAAAACAAAATGAACGAACAGGCGCCACATACATTTCAGGACCCAGAAGTACAATTAGCTAACCTTGATGAGGTTGTTGATACGATAGAAGACTCTGTAATTGTCGAATCTTTATCTGATAATCAAGAGCAGGCGCACGACCTCGAAACTAAGACATTACTTGGTGGCTTAGCTCTTGGTGCCGAAGTGGCTACAGCTGAAGATCAACCGGCTGAAGTAAAAGAAGACGTGAATCCAAACGAATTAAGTAAGCGGATGGATCACGCTATTCAATACGGTACGCCTGGTGATTTGGAAGTCCTGTTCGATAATGGCATGGATATCAACCAAGAGGACTTTGAAGGCAGAACAGCCTTAATGATGTATGCAGCGATGGGTAAAGTAGCAGCCGTTGAGATGCTACTTGCGCGTGGAGCAGATATAAATCGGGTCTATATGTATCATGGCAGGAAACCTAATACGGCCTTAGACGCAGCTAATCAGACGGGCAATAAAGCGATAGCAGATATGTTGATTTCTCTTGGTGCCAAAACTGGTAAAGAACTATCTTCTACCGAGTAATCAGACAAAAGAATGGAAATACCTAACCAGTCAGCCCAATCGGGAACAGCCTCTTATCCTGAATCTCTTCAAAATAGAATAGAGGAGAGCAGGTTGTTTGAAGCTATGCAGAACGCCGACGCTGTGACTGTAGAGTTTGGTACTGGTGACGCACCTCTGTTTAGTGCTCAGGACACTGTTAAGTATGATTCAGATAATTTGTACATAGGTATTAATGTTGATTCTAAGCAACACGATTATTTAGCTAGTCGCGTCGATGATATTCAAGGGCTTGCAGTCTTGGCCAACTTTGAAGATAAAGTGATTGAAAAACTTCCTATTCCTAACGCGTCGGTAGATCTTGTTTTCATGGCTAATGTTCTTGGCGAGCCAGAGAGTGAATACATTATGCATGATTTTAAGAATGCAAAAGGCAAGTATATGGGGAGTTCTACTATTGAGTCAAAAGTGCAAACACTCCATGAGTCAGCACGAATACTTAAGGATGCTGGACATCTTGTCATTTTGGAAAATAACACACCGTACATGACCTGGCCTAGTCGAAAAGAGCCGTATGCAGATACGGTTAAACTTTTGACGACTGCAGGGCTCGAGATTGTTGATGCGATTGATCAAAGCGATGAAGACTGGAACGATATAGTAAGTCAATATGCTAGTCCGAATCAAGGCTGGAGTGATCTTAGTTATCTAATTGTCGCAAAAAAGTCTAAACAAGAATTTACAGATATTCAGTAGAATGTTTTGAGTAGCCTCGTTTATTTGGGGCTTTTGGCATGTTCAGTTTTAATTCAAAAGGTAGTTGATTTACGAACTTGCCATGCCGATAGGTAGTGAACTCATGTCAATAACTATAACGTAACAGGGGTATTTACAAATTAAGTAAAAAATGCTATTATAAACGACAAGTGTGCGGATCTTGAGGTGAGAGCTTTTGGACTATGCGCGCACGAGCTAGGGTGACTTACCCTCGCTCTTTAACATCTATTCGAACTATTTATCAATTATCGATTGGGGTCATTGTGAAGAACCGTCTCAGGCAAGCACTTGTGCTTGTTGCTGTAAGCGCGTTGTTTATGTCTCCCGGTGTGTCGGCTTTTGCCGATGATGCAGTTGATTCCACAGTGGCCTCAGTCGAGGCTGCCAAGGAAGCATCTGTTGAAACACCGGCCGAAGAAACCAAGAAAACCGAGGAAGCGCCAGCTGTTCCTGAGAAGGATATGCAGGTTGCTCCCGTAGGGGATCCTGTTGTGGCGGATGTGCCGGATCCTGTTGTCGTTGCGCCAGCTCCACCCGTGGAGCAGCCCGCACCGGCACCAGCGGCTCCTGAGCCTGCAGTTCCGGCAGCACCAGTTGCACCTCCGGTGCCTGAGCTGCCCGCTACACCGGCAAAGGACGCCGTCATTGACGATCCTGCACCAGTTGTGGTTGTACCTCCTGTCGAAGAAGAGACGCCTCCGGGCGACCCTGCACCGTCGGAAGACGCAACACCTGTAATCAACGTAAACGTGATGATCACGACAGTTCAAGAGATCAATGCCCAAGGCTGGATCTTTTTGACTGCGGAGACTCAGAATGTAGCCCCTGGCGCGACAATCGGGACTTACACGGTTAACTTGACTGGAGCTAAATCCCAGCTTGGCGTTAACACGGCTACCTTGGTTGTTGGTGATGATGGGACTGCTAGCAGGACACTGTGGTGGGAGTGCGCCACACCAGGCGCGACAATTTCCGTCACAGGTCCTAACGGCTTGGTGCCGATCTTTAACGAGATCGACGGGACGACCGCAACTACTCAGACGCTCCCGATTTTGGGAACGCCTGGTTGTGGTACGACTACACCTACTAAAGAGGTGAAGTACGTTACGCCAGAGGCACCGAAGTTTAATCCGGCTGGTCCGGGCGTGCACGGCTCTATTACCTATCCAACAACAGAAGGTGTCGTTTATACTGCTGATCCTGTCGGCGCAACCGAGGGACCAGTGAAGGTGACGGCAACGGCGGCTCCTGAAACGGATACTGTCATCTGGAAGATCGACCCGAACGCTCAGACCGTATGGTCGGGTGATTTGGGCGAGTTCAGCGATGTCGTGCCTAACCCCGGGGGTAACCCGGCGTATGGTGACGCAAGTGTTGTACCCAGTGGAGCTGCTGCGATTACTCCTGATGGATTGTTTAACACGACCGAGTACGTGTTTCCCAGCGTTTCGGGCACTTCAAAAGACGGCTCGCCGGTAACGGTTAAGCTGGAAGAGCCTATCAAAACACAGGGTGGGAGTGATCCGATTACTGCTCAGCTGAATTTGACTGGCATGTGTGGGCTGGCTCACTGGAGCTGGTACGCATCAGACAATGAGTCCGGTAGTCCCAAGTGGACGATCGGCGCTGGCATTGTTGAGTTGCCGGCGTGTGACTCTAACCAGGGGATTGATTCGGCGTATAAAGACGCATGGATGCTTGAAACTGGTGAGGGTGGTCTCACTCCTGCCGAGAAGTTCCTTCCTGACACGGTCTATCTTTCCGCTGAAGGTTTGAACAGTCAAGGTAAGTCGTTCTCTGTTCAGTCACCCTCCATTAAGGTTGACGGTTCAAAGATCACTACGCATGTCGATCTAAGCAAATTCTGCGGCTGGGTTCACTGGTCGTGGGTTGCGAAGAACACCGACTCGCAGGCAAGTTCCGAGCGATTGATTCGCGATGGTACTGTGTACGTCGGTCTGTGTGACGGTGGTAACGGCGACAATCCTGGAGACGGAGACAGTGATCATCATCACGATGGTGATTGCTACTCTCGAAACCAGCACTCCTGCGAGCCTGATAACAAGGGTCCTGTTGGTACACCTGGTGATTTGAACAATGACGGTGTTGAAGCTGATGCGTCAGCGAACAATGTTGTTGTTCAGTCATCGAGTGTTGAGGAGCTTGGAATGGGCAATGCTGTTCCTGAGGAGTCTGACCTGTCGAATGTCGAATCGTCCTACACGGGTGACTTGGCCGCGACTGGTGCGAATGACATTTGGCCGATCCTTTTCGTCATTGGCGGAGGATGCACCCTCGTCGGTGTCGTCCTGCTTTCGTGGCGCAAGCCTCGGTCTCGGTCGAAGCGTCGTGCAAATGTTCCGCAAGCTAAGTAAGTAGTTACGAATAGGTCGCCAGAGGCGCCAGCGCGTGAGATGATTTTTATCTCTGCGTTGGTGTCTCTGGCACTTATTTTTTATAGCGATATGTCATCAGGTACACAATTAGTACGTGATCAGATATGGTTATACAAAACAGTGCTTGCCCAGGGGAGGCGACTGTATTATGCTAATGCTATGGTAAAAGCAAAAGCGGCTGGGCTGAAAAATAAAAAGATTATTCTTATTAGTCTGATTGGACTGGTCATTTTGAGTGCTGGTGGAGTCGCTTGGTACTACTGGAACCAAAAGCAAACGACAGACGCTAAGGTGATCGTAAATAAGGCAAAACAGGAAGTCGAGGCGCTTAATTTTGAAGGTGATAACGATCTCGCTACTGCGTATACTGTTGCGCTCAAGGCAAAGGATATTACAAAGGCACGAAAATTATTTGCCGATAAAATTGCCGCAGAACCAGATGTTGATAAAAAACTCGCGTTATCAACGCAAAATGTTAACCTCGCGATAGCAGCAGGCAACACAGACGAAGCACTTGGCGCTGCGCAGCGCGCGGTAGACATCAAATCATCCCATTTAACTCTTGCGCAGGTGGCGAATGTTTACTTTGCCAAAGATGACTTGGGGCAGCAGGTTGTATATTTGCAAAAAGCAAAAGACGCCTTGCAACAGAGTGATGAATCCGGCAAAGACGTAGTGGCCGAAAGCTACCAGGAGCGCATCGATTCTTCAAATCAGATTCTTGAAGTGAGGAAGCGATATGCTCAATAAAGTTTGGATGCCACAAGTTTACGCGTTCCGTATATTAATCGGGCTATTTTTAGCTATTAGTGCAAGTGTGATTATTGGCTATACTGCTTTTGCGGCACCTGGTCGTGCAGAGGGTGTACAATTTGCTAATAATTTCTGTAATGCAGGCGGCGATAATTCCTATGGTGTTGCTGACTATATGTGGCTGACGGCCTTAGACGGTAGCAATAGAGTTGAAGCTTATCAAGATGATGCCCAAGTGAAGATCGTTGTCCATTTATATGGACGCTATTGTGGTAGCTATGCATCAACTGACTCGGGATCTACCTATAGGACGAGTAGGGGTGCTATTAATGGTGCCTTCAATTACCAGAACAACGGAGCTAATAACGTATTTGAGGATACGCAGGAGAAATGGCTTCAGATTAGTGGATGGAGTGCAGGTACGTATAATATTTGTATTACCTTAGGTACCTGGTCGGTTAATCCTGATCTTAATCCTGTCGATTCTCCTTCGACATGTACAGAGCTTACATTAGTGCTTAAGCAAAAGTGGACGATCCGTGGGGAAAGCTATGTGAATAACACGACTATGGGCAGTGGTGATCGTCAGGGGAATCCAGCGGTTTATGCCAGTCCTGGAGACACTCTCGATTGGACGCATGATTTACGTAATAACGGTCCAGGTTACATCGACAAGGATTTAGCGAGAACGATAGACCGTATGGGATTTGCAAATGGCTGGGACGGGCAGCGTTCTGCGCCATCGCGCAATGTTGACGGTACTCCCAAGGGTCCTTTAGCGGGAGTGCTGTTTGATACTGTCAATCCATCTGCAGGCAATCGAACTCGCTATGTGGTGAAAGCAAGTGATGCAGGGCGAACCATGTGTCAGCGTATTGGTTGGGAGCCGGGTGCCTGGAATAATGACGGGCGTTTAGCAAGCAACTATGCTTGTGCGAATGTGCCGTACAACTACGATTTAACACCGGGCGTGTCTGGACCTAATGGTGTGACAACGGTCGGGGCGCCGATTCCTACGGTTACTCCAACGGTTAACAACTCACTACCTGGTTCACCGAGCAAAACAACTGATTCTATGCCAACTGAATGGCAGCTAAAGCGTATTGAAGTAGCTCCAGGCGGCTCTATCCCTATGACTCAGCAGGAAAACGGTAGTGTACCATGTGCACATTACGGCAATAACTGTATTGATAAGGGCAGTGGAACGCGGGTATTTCCAGCAGGTGGTACCACCCTCGCGCTATTAAACGACGAAACTGTTGGCCCGAACACACCAGTCGGCACACGTATCTGCTATACATTATCTGTGCGTCCATATCAGCAGATTGCGTATCAGCCAGCTAATAATAACTGGCGACATAGCGTGCCAGTTTGTGTAACCGTCAGCAAGCAACCAAAGGTACAGGTTTGGGGTGGAGATCTTCGTACGCGTGGCAATATTGAAACTGGTACAACGACAGTCAATGACAATGGAACAAATAAATTATTTGGTAGCTGGGTAGAATACGGGGGCTTCTCGGTTGGATCAAATAGTCGTTTTGCATCAGGTAGCGGCCTTAATAATGGCAACACAAATATTGCAAATATGGATGCTTGGCACAAGTTAACATTTGCAAATACCGACAATGGGATCAGCAAATACGGTGGATTTACGCTTCCAAGCAACTTGCCGCCGCTCGCTGAACAGTTTGTGAATGCGACATCCAGCGGTCAACCTGCGAGTGACCTGGGGAGTTTGGAGAGTGGTGTCTATACGACTAACGCTGCTAACTTTACTGTAGGCAATAGTACAGTGGGACAGACTGGTAATTTGGGCAAGGTTATTGTGGTGGTTTCGACAGGTACTATAACGATTGATGGCAACATTATCTATAAGGGCAATGGCAGTAGCGATACCTTCAATAATGTCGAGCAATTGCCGCAAGTGATTATCATTGCTAAGAATATTAATATCACCAATGCAACGACTCAAATTGACGCTTGGTTACTGACAACTATAGACGGCTCAATCAATACTTGTTCTGACCGACCTCTTAACGCACCGCTGAATTCGACAGTTTGTAATAACCTACTGACAGTGAATGGGGCTGTCGCTACTAGCCATTTGCATCTGCGACGTACTGCAGGCTCTGAAGACGCCGCTAGGGCGGGTAATCCAGCTGAGATATTTAACCTGCGAGCTGACACGCTTCTATGGTCTTACGCTCGCTCTAGCGCCTCTGATAAAGCACAGACTGTTTACTCTAAAGAATTGCCACCACGTTTCTAGCTGACAATATCATTAAAAGGGCTTGCTATAGTTGATTAAGCTTATGTATAATGGGGACTAATATGAAACTATTAAAAGGCGTGGGTGACTTTTTTGCATTAGATATCGGGACCAATGCGGTCCGGGTTGTGCAACTTGCAAATACAGGGCAGGACAGCTGGACTCTGCAACATTACGGCTACGCACCAGTCGACATTCAAACAACAAGTGCTAACTCTAAAGAGTCAGAGCGTCGTCTTGGTGAAATCATCATGACCGCTGTTGGCCAGAGCGGCATTAAAACAAAAAACGTAGCAATTGGCCTACCGTCACAAAAAACATTTACAACGGTGATCGATGTGCCAACAATGCCAGAGGCAGAGCTACGTAGCACGATTAAGTATCAAATCGATCAATATATTCCTATGGCGATTGATGAAGCTAAGGTTGACTGGGCATTGCTTGGCCAATCAGCACATAACCCGCAGCAGCAAGAAGTGCTACTCGCAAGTACTGCGAATAGTTACGCTGAAGAGCGTCTCGAATTTGTCGAGCAGTTGGGGTTGAATGTGATTGCTGCTGAACCAGATCCTATCGCTATGATTCGCTCATTGTTACCATCAGGTATCCAGGATGCTCGTTTGATTATCGATGTTGGTGAACTGTCGACTAACCTGGTGATTACTTACAATGATTCACCACGCCTGGTTCGTACGATTCCAACTGGTCTCTATTCACTAGTGAAAGCAGCTGTGCAGAATTTGAATGTCCAAGAAGACCAAGCTCGTCAGTTTATTGTTAAATTTGGTTTGGCGCCTGATCGTCTTGAAGGACAAGTCTTCCGTGCAGTGGAAAATGTACTCGAAGGTTTCGCGGCTGAGCTTACGAAATCAATCAAGTTTTTCCAAACTCGTTATCCAAATACACCTGTCGGTGGCATTCTGCTATCAGGTTACGCAAGCGTAATTCCTAAATTTGGAGAATACGTCACCGCCAAGACTGGTGTGGCGTCAGCTCAGGCTAATCCATGGCAGAAAGTGCGCGTCCCACAGGCCGATCAACAACAGCTAACGGCAATTGCAACTGAGTTTGCAACGGCAGTTGGTCTTGCGCAGCGGAGTAACAACAAATGATAGAAATTAACCTTGTCCCTGATGTTAAGCAAGAGTTGCTTAATGCACAGCGTGTTCGTACGAGTGTTATCTCACTATCAATCATCATTGGTCTTGCGACGGTTGGTGTTGTTGTTGTGTTGGCTATCTGGGTATTTGTCGTGCAGGCAACGCGTGGTGTTTTGGCCGACAATGCGATTAAGGATGAGAGCGCTAAACTTGCTGAAGTGAAGGATATTTCTAACACTTTGACTATTCAAAACCAGTTAAGTAAGTTGTCTGCAATGCATGATGCTAAGAGCATTGATTCACGCGTATTTGATATCTTAACGACCATTAACCCACCAGCGCCAAATACCGTGGCGATTACTAATCTGACGCTTGATTCAACAACTAAAACGATCAAGATTGAAGCTCAGGCTGCTGGGTACCCATCACTAGAAGTATTTAAAAAGACAATTGAGGCAACGAAATTTCAGTATACGAGAGATGGTCAATCACAATCTGTGGCATTGGCCTCACAGATTGACGACGGGAGTGATCGTAGTTACGGAGAGGATGCATCAGGTGCGAAGGTGTTGCGCTTTACGCTATCATTTGTCTATCCAGACGAACTATTTTCACGACAGGCGGGTGATGCTGTGATTGTTGCACCAACACGAAGCAATGTAACAGACTCATTCTTGGGTGTACCAACGAGCCTATTCACCCCAAAGGCAAGTGATACAGAGGAAGGTAATTAAGATGGCAACTCCAGAAGCAGGAATTCGTAAACGACAGCAAATTAGCAATGCTAACCGCACAATGTTTATGTGGGTGGCAGCTGTATCTGCCGTCGTTGGTATTGCGATCGTTGGATCAATCTTGTTGTACCAAAAAGCTGCCTTTAATGAGCGCGTGCTAGCTGTAAAAGACAAGACAGTTGCAACGCTACGCGACAATAACAAGGTTATACCAGACCTTGAGGATAAGATTCGTGAAATGAACACCAATCAGGCGCTACGTGACGCAATGGCACCTAACGAGACGCAGCCAATCCGCGCTGTTCTAGACGCGTTACCGTCTGAAGCAAACTCGTCTGCTCTTGGCTCATCACTGCAGGCAAAATTCCTCAATGATCCAGCGCTCCGGATTGAATCACTTACTCCCGATCCTGTAGCTGGTGTTGAATCTCAGTCATCTAGCAATGTACAGGATGCAAGTAGCTCTGCAACGACAGGTGAGAATCAGATTACATTCCGATTTGCAGTGAGTACTGACATTAATAACGCCAATGCACTTAAAGATTTATTACAGCGCCTTGAACGCTCAATCCGTACTATTGATATCACTAGCCTGAAGGTTGAAGCACAATCTAACCGATTAGTTCTATCGGTAGAGGGACGTGCCTTCTACGAACCAGCAAAAACAGTTCAATTACAAGAAAAGACGGTAAAGCCATGAAAAAATCAGACATAGCCATGATTATTCTTATCGCATCAATCAGTATGCTTGTTGCATATTTTGTCGCTAATAGTGTACTGGGTGATACTCAGAACCAATCTGTAAAAGTAAAAACAGCAGAACCGATCTCTGCGACAGTTGACGACCCTGACCCAACGGTTTTTAATCCAAATGCGATTAACCCAACAGTCGAGGTGATTATTGGTGGTGATGGTGCCACCCCTCAAAACTAACGACAGGAGAAACAGACGTGGCGCTTTTGACTGACGACATTCAAGAAAAGCTGACCAGCCTTCTGATTGATGAAGGTTTGGTGGCGGAGCCATTGCTGCGTGACGCTGAAAAAACTGCCAAAGAGCAGACTAAGCCACTTCTTGTCGTGTTAACCGAACAAGGGATCGTTGATGATGAATTATTGACTCATGCGATCGCTCAAGTATCTGGCGTACCGTACGTCAACCTTAGCAACAGTATTATTGATCAGAACGTATTAGCATTGTTGCCAGAGGATATCGCTGAGCGATTTATGGCCGTACCGCTTGCTGAGGTTCAGAACCGGCTTGCTGTGGCAATGATCGATGCCAATAACGTTCAGGCGGTTGACTATTTGGCAAACCGTATTCAACGACCTATCAAGGTATTTATGGCCTCTGAGACAGGGGTTCGTCATGTACTGGATCAATATCGTACCGATCTTTCGAGTGTCGATGAAGCTGCAGTTGCTTCGCAGCAGGAAGCGTCAGTAGCGGGTGAGAGCGATATTAAAACTATCGTGCAGGATTCACCAATTAGCCGTGCTCTCAGCACCATTTTGGAATATGCCGTCAAATCACGTGCCAGTGATGTTCATATCGAACCACTTGAAAAAGCGCTCAAGATTCGCTGTCGTGTTGATGGCGTGCTCCGTGAAATTATGCAGCTGCCAAAATCAATTGAGCCAGCTCTTGTTAGTCGTATCAAGATTCTGTCTAACCTCAAGATTGATGAACACCGCATTCCACAAGATGGTCAATTTACGGTTAAAGTTGCCACTAAAGAAGTCGACCTTCGTATTGCTGTCAGCCCAGTCGTTTGGGGTGAACAGGTGGTGATTCGTTTGCTTGATAAATCAGGTAATAGCTTTGATCTTGAAGAGATGGGCTATGCTGGTCGTGCCTTGCGGACTATTAAAAAAGGTATTCGCCGACCAAATGGTATGGTCTTAACCTCTGGGCCAACTGGATCAGGTAAGTCGACGAGTTTGTATGCACTCATTAAAGAAATTAAAGACGACACGGTCAACATTGTGACCCTGGAAGACCCTGTCGAGTATAAGATGGACGGTGTGAATCAGATTCAGGTGAATGCTGAAGTCGGACTGACATTTGCCAACGGCCTTCGGTCAATTCTGCGCCAAGACCCTGATGTTGTAATGGTAGGGGAGATCCGTGACCCCGAGACAGCGGCACTTGCTGTTCAGGCGGCATTAACAGGTCACTTGGTATTTAGCACGCTGCACACTAACTCTGCTGCTGGCGTGTTGCCACGTCTACTAGATATGAAGGTAGAGCCTTTCTTGATTGCCAGTACGGTGAATACAATTATCGGACAACGTTTGGTGCGCCGTGTGGCCGAAAAGCGCGACGTCTACCAGTCTTCACCGATTGAAACGCAGAATATTATGGCGACCGTCGGTCATCTGTTACCGAAGACAAAAGCCGATGTTGCGCGCGTTTCAGAAGATTTAGGCTATAAAGACTTGCCACTCGCTGGCCAAAGCGCTTATACTTTAGTCAAGGGAAAAGATACCTTGCAAACACCACGAGGATATTCGGGTCGAGCTGGTCTGTATGAAGTGATGGACGTCACGACTGAGATCCAGGACCTGATCGTTGCTCGGTCAACCAGTGCCGAGATCCAACGTAAAGCTGTCGAGCAGGGTATGATTACTCTCCGGCAAGATGGCTACCTCAAGGCATTACAGGGCATTACAACAATCGAAGAAGTCAATCGCGTGGCCGCGGATACAGCATAAGAAGGGTGGAAAAGATATGAACAATCAAGAACTGAGAATCGAAGTACTGCTCGAAGAAGTGGTTAAAAAACGTGCATCGGATCTTCACCTTCAGGTTGGCTTGCCGCCAATGTTGCGTGTTGACGGTAGTCTGCAGCCAATTCCTGGCTACGACGTGATGGATGAGCCGGCGGTTGAGTCGCTGGTATTCGCAATTCTCGACCAAGACCAGCAGCAAATCCTTCTAAAAGACAAGGAATTCGACTTTAGCTTCGCCTTTGGTACACTCGGTCGTTTCCGTGTGAATGCTTTTCATGAGCGTGGCAACTTGGCCGCCGCTCTTCGTTTAATTCCAAATGAAATTAAATCTGTCACAGAGCTTGGTATGCCATCAGTGGTTATGGGCTTTGCTGATTATCCACGTGGCTTGGTGCTCGTGACTGGTCCGACTGGATCGGGTAAGTCAACCACACTAGCTGCACTTGTCGACAAGATCAATACTGAACGTGCCGATCACATTATTACTATCGAAGATCCAATTGAATTTACGCATAAGTCAAAGAAATCGGTTATCGTACAGCGCGAAGTGCATTACGATACCTACTCGTTCTCGGCGGCGCTTCGTTCAAGCTTGCGTCAGGATCCAGATGTCGTCTTGATTGGTGAGATGCGTGACCTTGAGACCATCAGTGCCGCAATTACGATTGCAGAAACAGGTCACTTGGTCTTTGCGACACTTCACACCAACAGTGCGGCACAATCAATCGATCGTATGATCGACGTCTTCCCGCCGCACCAGCAACCACAGATCCGTGCTCAGCTGTCTAACATTTTGATGGCGATCTGTTCACAGCGTCTCGTACCGGCTATCGGCGGCGGCCGTGTTGTAGCAGCTGAGGTCCTTGTGGCTAACCCGGCTGTCCGTAACATTATTCGTGAAGGTAAATCACACCAGCTTGATGCGGTTATCCAGACTGGTGCCGACCAAGGAATGCAGACAATGGACCGTACGCTTGTAAATCTGATTCAGAGCGGTACGGTGACGTACGACGAAGCTCGCAACTTTGCGGTTGATATCACTGAATTTGATAGGTTGATGCGAGGCTAGAATGCGAAAGTTTAACTACCAGGCGCGTGATGGTTCGACGAATAAAATAGTCAAAGCGACAGTTCAGGCGGAATCAGAAAATTCTGCTGCTAAGCTCTTGATTGCACAGGGTTTCACACCGCTTGATATTAAAGAGGTTAATGAAGAGGGCAGCTTTTTTGGTCGTCTAGCGGGTCGTATTACAACCAAGGATAAAATTGTCTTTACTCGCCAGCTAGCAACACTTATTGGAGCTGGTCTGCCGTTATCGCAAAGTATGCATACCGTGTTGGAGCAAACTGCTAATAAGCAACTGCAAGCAGTGGTCGAAGATATTGTGACTTCAATTGAAGGCGGTAAGTCGCTTACTGACTCGTTTGCTAAGCACCCAGAGGTGTTTGATAAGGTCTTCTTGGCCTTGATCGCCGCAGGTGAGGCGTCTGGTACGCTTGATGAATCACTTCGTCGGCTTGCAGCGCAGCAGGAAAAAGATGCAGCCATGATGAGCAAGATCAAGGGTGCATTAACTTATCCTGTAATTGTCCTCGTAGTTATCTTTGGCGTTATGGCATTTATGTTCTTCACCGTTGTTCCACAGGTTGAAAAACTATATGTTGATATGAAAAAGACGTTGCCATTTTTGACCCAGGCGATGGTTTCAACGGCTGATTTTGTTTTACATTTTTGGTGGCTAGTGGCCATTGTATTGGGTGCAGCAATTTACTTCTTCCTTCAATACCTACGTACAGACAGTGGAATTAAATTTAAAGACACCTTTAAATTAAATGTTCCGCTGTTTGGAACTATGTTCCGAAAATTATATATGGCACGCTTGGCACGAACAGGACAAACACTTCTTTCTACAGGTGTCGCTATGCTTGATATGCTTCGTATTACCAGTGAAGCTGTGAATAACAGCGTTATTAGTGAGAGTGTTAATCGAGCTGCTGAAAAGGTAAAGGGTGGCAAGGCGCTATCGACTGCCTTGCAAACCGAAGACTATATATTGCCACTGGTACCACAGATGATTAAGATCGGTGAACAGTCTGGTAAGATTGATGAAATGATGGGGAAAACTGCCCAAGTTTACGAGGATGAGCTTGATGAAGAGATCAAGGCAATTTCGACGGCAATTGAACCAATTTTGATGGTCGTGCTGGCGGTTGTGGCCGGTGGTATGGTCGGCGCGATCCTCTTACCGATCTATAGTTTAGTAAATGGGATCAATGTATAGACAAAGCGTAGCCCAGTAGGGTACTATAAGCCTAAGCGTTTTGACGCACGTAAGCAAACATTTGTTCATAGAAAGGTGGAAAAATATTTTATGAACGTTACACAGAAAAACACTCAAAAAGGATTCACGATTATCGAAGTGGTCTTGGTGCTTGCAATTGCAGCCTTGATTTTCTTGATGGTCTTTATTGCACTACCTGCATTGCAGCGTAGCCAACGAGATACACAGCGCAAGGCTGATGTAGCTCGTGTTCAGACGGCAATCCAGAACTACCAGTCAAACAATCGTAATGCGCTACCTAGCGATGATGACTTTAACAAAGTACTCATTCCAAAGTACCTGACTGTTAATGGTAGTGATTCGTTCGCAGACCCGAATGGTAATGACTATAGCTTTAAGTCAGGTACTGCACCAAATGAATTCGATACCAAAGATTCATTCATGTACTTTACGCGTGGCGCTGTTTGTAACGGCGACAGTGGACCAAAAGTTGGTCAGGGCCAATCAAAGGTTGCTATTCAGTACAAGCTCGAAGGTGGTGGCACCGCTTGTGTTAACAACTAAGCAGTAAATGCTTTGACGAAAAACCTCGCTGAATATCAGCGGGGTTTTTCAATTGGTAACCTTTTAAGGTATGATAGTGCTTATGGATGAATTACTTATATATATTATTTTGGCAGTACTTGGCCTTATGCTAGGCAGCTTTGCGGGGGCAAGCGTCTGGCGCATACGAGCGTATCAACTACGTAGTGATAAAAAGGCTGGTGAATCGGTCGATAAGGCCGAATACAGCCACCTGGCACCGTTAACCAAGGCAACGGTGAAGACTGACCGATCGCGTTGTTTGCACTGTCAGCATTCGCTTGCATGGTATGATCTTTTGCCACTAGTCAGCTGGGTAAGCTTAGGGGGCAAATGCCGCTATTGTCGTGCGAAAATTGGTCAGTTTGAGCCATTAATCGAACTGGGCCTGGCGGCTTTCTTTGTGGTGTCATTCTGGGCCTGGCCAGTAGCACTCGATAGCGCACTGATGGTGGCTCAATTTTGCGTATGGCTTGTCGCAGGTGTGCTATTAGCAATTTTGTTTGCATATGATTTGAAGTGGTACTTACTCCCTAACCGGATCGTCTTTCCGCTTATTGTCCTGGGAATGGCCTATGTCGCCTTAGGACTAGTGAGCGGGCCTATGACGCTGGCGGCTTTGACGTCGATAGCGGGATCGGTGGCCATCCTGAGTGGTCTGTACTATCTTTTGTGGGTTGTTTCAAAAGGTCAGTGGATTGGGTTCGGTGATGTTAAGTTAGGATTGGCTTTGGCTTTCTTTGCGGCTGACTGGCAACTGGCGTTTATTGCCTTGTTTGCTGCTAATCTCATCGGTTGTCTCCTGGTTATTCCAGGAATGGTAACAGGTAAGGTAACTCGAACCACGCGTATTCCGTTCGGTCCGTTATTGATTTTAGGCACGGTGATAGCTGTACTATGGGGTCCGCACCTGGTTCAGGCATATTTTACATTGGCATTTTAAACTGTCAAAGTCCTTATCTGGCCAAACTTCTTATGCTATAATGAGCGCACATGGCCACAAAAATAGACAGCGGTTTTACAATTATCGAATCAATGCTCTTTTTAGGGGTAGCTGGCGCTTTAACCGTCGCTATTTTGGCCGGATCTGGACTTGCAATTAATCAACAACGCTACCGAGATAGTGTGAACTCATTAAAATCGTTATTGCAGGAACAATATAGTGAGGCGACAAATGTCGTTAATGACCGTGCCGGTACTGAGGCGTGTGCCAATAATGCGGTTATTGTCAGTCCGCCTGATGCCGTGACATCCCCACAGCTTCGTGGGACAAGTGAGTGTACGATAATGGGGCGCTTTATCACTATTGATAGTACGGGTAAATTGGTCAACACGTCGAGCGTCGTAGGCTATCATACGCCAGGCGCTGCCGAGGCCACGAGCGATATTGCTGAGATAAAGACTAATTACAAACTAGGAATATCCAGTCTTAGCAGAGAGGAATTTGATATTGCTTGGGGAGCAGAAGTGGTCAAGCCACAGACAACAACAGTAATGCCATTCTCGATGCTTATTTTACGCTCTCCACTGAGCGGTTCGATTATGACATACACGACCGAAGGGGTTACAGCGGATCTTATCGGTATGGTTGATGCGGCGAATGTTAATAAAACAGTTAATCTGTGTCTTAACACACCTGCCACTGCAATAGCGGGTGGGCGAATGGCAGTCCAGATTATGCCATATGCAACCAACCAGGGGTCGATTCAGGTGCCCCCAGGAGAAATGAACGTATGCGACTAAATAGTACATCCGAACGAGGCGATACGCTTATTGAGGTGATGTTTGCTTTTGCTATCTTTGCGCTGGTGGCTGTGAGTAGCTTAACGATCATGAATCAGGGTATCTCTACGGCACAACGTTCGCTTGAGATTACGCTCGTGCGTGCGCAAATGGATGCCCAGGCTGAGGCGATTCGGTATATCCACCAAGCTTACGTAAGTAGTTACCAGCGTAACGGAGCGGCTCCAGCAGATGGCACTACTGCCGCTGAATGGATTAAAATGACAAGCAAAACTAGCGGTAAGGGTGTTGGTGCCGCTTCTACGTTTGGTGCGGCGAACGGTCCATTATGTTCTGATTTATCAAATGTTCAGGCCCCATTTATCCTTAATGCTCGTACAGCCGAGGTGTGGAATTCAAGCCCGTCTACATCACCAGCTGCCGGTTCGTCTTTGCCGCCATTCTCTCAGGTGATTTATAATGATGATTCGAGTATTGATAAGGCCTATGGTATTTGGATCGAGGCGGTTCCATCACCGAATAGCAGTAATGGAACCGGCTTTGTCGATTTTCATATTCGAGCATGTTGGAGTGGTGCCGGTAGTGCTACACCTGTTACATTAGGAACAATTGTGAGGTTATATGAACCACGATAAGACACACGGTTTTACATTAATTGAGTTGATGCTTGCCATGACGTTTATTGCCGTATTATTAATGGCGATCGCTATGACAACAATTCAAATTGGTAACATATATAATAAAGGTATTACACTGCGAGAAGTGAATCAGGCAGGACGATCTATTTCTGACGAGTTGCAGCGTAGCATTGCATCTGCGTCACCGTTTGATGTCACTCCGAGAACTGATGATTCACCGGCAACGATTGATTCAAAGTATATTGTTCGCGATGGGGGTGGCCGATTGTGTCTAGGGCGTTATACGTATGTCTGGAACTATGGTAGGGCGATCGCTAAACTACCCGGTGCGCCAGATGTGTTCAACAGCTACAAGAATCTCGATAATTCATTAACGCCAGTACGCTTTGCGAAAGTAACAGATCCTGATGGTGCATTGTGTACAGATCCAACGGCGAATGTATTACGGGAAAACGCAACCGAGATGCTTGTGAGTGGTGACCGTAATCTAGTCATGCATGCATTTGACATTAAAACCACTCCTAAGGCCCAGGACCCAACGACTGGTCAAACAATTTATTCTATCTCTATGACCATTGGCACGAATGATCACGAACAGTTAACGACAAATAATGCATCGTGTAAGCCGCCGGCTGAAGGTACGGGCGTAGAGGATTATTGTTCGGTAAATCAATTTGATATTATTGCGCGAGCAGGTAACAAGGCAGGGGGAGACAGATAATATGGCAGCGAAACGACATAATTCACAACACGAAAGAGGTGCTGTTGCGCTCTTTGTGGTTGTTTTTGCAACACTCTTAATGATAGTTATCACGATCAGCTTTGTCCAGCTAATGATCAAAGACCAGCGACAGGCGACCGCAAGTGATCTGTCTCAGAGTGCTTATGATTCGGCAAAGTCTGGGGTTGAGGATGCTAAGCGTCTATTGCTGCTTGATCAAGCCTGTCGCAATGGGACTGCAGCACCTGCTGTTAACTGTACGGCCGTCACCAACGCAATTAATGCCGGCCAGTGCAATACAATTGCCGCTTACTTCGGCGATCCGAATGATCCAGAAACGATGATTCAGCAGAATCAAGGTGATTCGACGCTACAGCAATCGTATACATGCGTGAAGATTGTTCCAAACACTATTGATTACAAGGCAATCCTGGACCTTAATCAGTCAAATATTGTTCCGCTTAAGGGAGTCAGTCAATTTGACAGTGTTCGCATTAGTTGGTTTACGCACGAGGACGTGGCAACAAGTGGGGCTGGTCAGACGGTCGCTTTTCCTAATAGTGGTCCAAGCGTATCATTACCGCAAACTCCAGAGTGGGAGGTGAATATGCCGTCACTACTACGGGCGCAGCTTATGCAGTTTGGTCCAAACTTCAAACTCTCTGACTTTGATGATTCGCAGCCAGGTAATAAAAGTAACGCCAATACGTTGTTTTTATATCCTTCGGCAACTGGTGTCGACACATTAAGCTTTGGCCTTGATACGCCACGTCGTAGCGCTTCGGCTGCACCACAGTCGGTACGATGCAACAATAGTTTCTTGAGCGCCGAGTATGCCTGTAGCGTGACATTGTCGTTACCTGATCCAATGACGGGGAATGCTGCTCAGCGGACTGCATTTTTAAATCTCAGTGCCCTGTATAACGGCGCGAATTATAAAGTTGAGCTTTTAAATGCGGGTACTGTCGTTGAGTTTGATCACGTTCAGCCAAAAGTTGATTCAACAGGACGAGCCAATAATATGTTCCGGCGCGTAGAGAGTCGAATTGAATTTAAGACAGATTTCGCGTATCCACAAGCAGCGGTTGATATCGAAGGTGATCTATGTAAGAACTTTGTTGTAACCGACAAAGATCCAACGGCATCTGATAGCTTTGGGTATCCCACATCAACCTGCAAGCCGTAAGACGCTATCAGTCGGTGTCGCTATGAAATTTCTCGTAGACTTCGCGAAGGTGTTCGTCGGTTACGTGTGTGTAAACTTGTGTCGTGCTGATGTTGCTGTGACCGAGCATCACTTGGACGCTGCGAAGATCTGCACCATTCATTAAAAGATCAGTAGCAAAGCTGTGCCGCATGGTGTGGGGACTAACGTGTTTGGTGATGCCAGCAAGCTTGGCGTATTTGGTGATAATTCGCTGAATACTTCGTGTGCTCAGGCGGCGGTAGTCGCCACTAGTGGTGGCGGTGTTGTTGCGGCTATAGCTTAGGAAGAGGGGTGGGAGGTTATCAAGTCTGGCAGCCAGGTAGTCTTCAACTCGGCTAGCAGCTGCTTCGCCAATAAAGACCGGCCGATCTTTTTGACCTTTTCCGCGGACCATAAACTCGCGTCGCTTTGTATTCACGTGATCACGATTTAAGTTGACTAGTTCTGAGACACGAAGGCCACTAGAGAATAAGAGCTCGACAATTGCACGGTCGCGAAGTCCAGTCTCGTTATCAAGTGGTATGCCATCGAGCATGCGAGCAACTTCGTCATAGTGAAGAAAGGTGACTTGTTTTCGGGTGATCTTTGGTAATTCAATTTTTTCAGGACTCAGGCTGGGGATGTCTCGTTTAGATAGATAGGTGAGAAAACCTCGCAAGGCGATCAGGTGGTAGCTTTGGGTAATTGTAGCCAACTCATCATCGTTGTTGTTTTTGTAACGGTTTAGCCAAAGTCGATATTTGCGAACAATCTCTGATGTGATTTTATCAACGGTAATATCGTCTGTAAATTCAACAAAACGTTCTAGATATAACGCGTAGTTTTCGGCTGTTTTAGCGGAACGGCCACCCTCTACTTCAAGATGCTCGATGAAGTCGTGCAAGAGTTCTGATACATACATGGTTCTAGCATAGCGTAGATTGACGATGATGTATAATATGGACCAAGAAGTAATAACACCGAATGGAGTGATATGGATAGCAAAGTTCAACAAACATTAATTGTATTTAAGCCTGACGCGATGCAGCGTGGTATCGTTGGCGAAATTTTAACTCGTTTTGAGCGCGTCGGACTCAAAATCATCGCAACCAAGATGGTTGCGCCTGATCGTGAACATTACTACAAGCACTACGAAGAGATTGGCCAAGTCATTACCCGTCGCGGCGAAGAGACGTTTAATAACGTGCTCGATATGATGAACGAAGGTCCGGTCATTGCGATGGTGCTTGAAGGGGTCGAGGCAGTAGAACTCGTGCGTAAGCTTGTCGGCACAACCGAGCCTAAGTCATCTGCACCAGGTACGATCCGTGGTGATTTCTCACATATGAGCTATGGCTACGGTGATGAGCACAAGAAGGGGATTCCAAACCTTATTCATGCCTCAGGTGACCTTGCCGATGCCAAGCAGGAGATTCCGCACTGGTTTTCTAAGGACGAGCTGTACGCCTATACTGTGCTACACGAGAAGTTTACTCGTTAGTTAATAGGGGTGATCAATGAAAACAACAGCGTGCTAACGCTGTTGTTTTCATGTTACAATAGCGACATGCCTCGGTAGCTCAATTGGATAGAGCAGTTCCGTCCTAAGGAAAAGGTTGCAGGTTCGACTCCTGCCCGGGGTACCAAATAGACAATAGTGCGTTGTTGTTGTTATGACACTTTTTCAATCACGTAGTATACTGATCTTATGAACAAAAAAAATAAACAACCTGAACAACTGGATTTTGACGGTCAACGTGACGGGGAAGAGCTATTATTTGTCTTTCGTCGTCATATTATCGCTATGCGCAAAGGCTTTTATTTATTGCTGGTGCCGTTTGCGATTTCATCGATCCCGCCGCTTATTTGGCAGTCAACGCTTGAATTGTTTTTGTTACCAATCGGCGGCTTATTGTTAGGTTCGATCTTGTTTTTCTACCACTATCTAATGTGGTATTTCACGATTTATATTGTGACCGATCAGCGCATTCGCCAGATTACGCAAAGGGGTTTCTTTGGTAAGGACGTCGTCGAGCTGCGACTATCAAAGATTCAAAACATAAGCTATAATGTACCTGGGTTCACTGGTGAAATGTTTGATTTCGGAACTATCGTTATTCAGACATTTGTGGGCGATCTCGTGATTCACAAAGTCGCTCATCCAGACCAGATCTATAACAAGTTGCAGGACGCAGTATCAGCCGCATTGGCCGATCATAAACAGGGAGAATATGAAGAAACTATCGCTTAGAAAGCGTCAGCCAGTCGAAAAGACTGTACCGTCACGTATCACAAACGAAACTGTTGCCGAGCACCGCGAGCGTATTTTAGCTGGTGGTCGCCGCTTCAAATATCCAATGCAATATGCGCGCCATCGCTTGGTGTTTACGACCATTGTCATTACATTGGTCGCCTTTTTGTTTATTCTATTAGTAGGTTGGTGGCAGCTTTACTCAGTCCAGAATACGAGCACTTTCTTTTATCGTGTGACGCGCGTCTTACCGTTACCAGTTGCATCAGTTGATCAAGAGGCAGTGCCGTATGGTGATTATCTAATGTATTACAACAGCTCAGCGCATTATTTGCGACAGAGTGAACAGACTAATTTTCAAACTAAAGATGGGCAACGGCAGAACAATCACATCAAGCGCAAATCGATGGACATTGCAATTGGCAATGCCTATGCAAATAAGTTAGCACGTGAACTTAATATTTCCGTGACACAGGAACGGATCGATCGTGTGACTGATGAAGACCGCAACACTTCGACAGGACGTATTTCTCAGGAGACATATGACGCTTCAGCCCTTAATATCCTAGGTTGGGCACCAAGCGAGTATCGCCAAGATACGAAGAGTCGGTTGGTTCGCCAAGATGTCGCCTATGCAATTGACACACAGGCCAAAAAGCAGCAAGAAAAGGCAACTGCAATACTACAAGCCGATCCTGCAATTGACTTTGGGGCTCTTGCTACTGCGCTTGGTGGTGAAGGCATTGCAAAGGTAACGACTGCTCAGTCTGGACTTGTACCATTATTAAATCAAGATGGTGGTTTGACTGCAGCGGCCGTTGGGCTGGCCAAGGGTGGTGTGTCGTCTCCGATTCGTACTGCAGCGGGCGATGGTTATTATTTCGTAAAACAACTAGAAAAGACTGCGACGCAGGTCAGTTACGTGTATTTACGTATTCCGCTGACCGAATTCAATCAGCGGCTAGAGACACTTCGAAAAGACGGCAAGATTAAAGAATATATCAAAATTGTTGAAGAAGGCGAAACATCGTCATAATCTAAGCGATAACGGAGGCGATTCATGTATACAGTTCCAGATTTACCCTATGGCTACGATCAACTTGGGGCCTATATTAGTCCAACGATTATGCAGTTGCACCATGATAAGCACCACCAGGCGTACGTGGATAAATTGAATGCAGCAATTGATACTGCACCAGCACTTCGTGAGCGAAACCTTGAAAGCCTACTAACAGATCTTTCGAGTCTTCCTGAGTCAGTTCAGGCGGCCATTCGCAATCATGGCGGTGGCCATTATAACCATAGTTTATTCTGGCAATGGATGTCGCCAGAGGGCGGAGGTGAGCCAACCGGTGAGCTTGCGCAGAAAATCACCGAGCGCTATGGGAGCTATCAGGCTTTTGTCGATGAGTTTACCGCTAAGTCGCTTGGTGTGTTTGGGAGTGGCTGGGCATGGTTGCAGCCAGACATGGAAATTATCACAACCGCTAATCAAGATACGCCGATTATGCAGGGCCAAGCTGCACCGCTACTCGGACTTGATGTTTGGGAGCATGCGTACTATCTCGACTACAAGAATAAGCGTGACGATTACGTAAAGGCTTGGTGGAATGTTGTGAACTGGGAAACAGTCCAGCGGCGTTACGAAGCGAAGTAAGCCATAGTTCTAAAAGAAGACTTCCTAGGAAGTCTTCTTTTTTGTGTGGAGGGGTTGAGCCGAGGCCGCGATGCCGATGGCAACCGCCACGACGACAGCATTCTTTAAAATGTACTGGCCTTCAAGGGTCGGTACAAAGGGTGATTGCCAGGTGAATTCAGGTATCAACAGGAGCGGTGAGCACACCAATGCCATGTGTGCTAATAGTAGGGGAATGACGACTCGGGTCATTTTTGGAAATAGGAATAAGATTCCAATCAGACATTCAGCCACCGATAGGGTAATGAATAATATATCAAAATACTGCAAACCAACAGTTTTAGCTGTCAGGGCTTCAGCTAACGGTCCTGCTGGGCTCAGTCCGAGCAGCTTGATCAGCCCAAACCAAAAGAAAATAAGGAAAATTGAAACGCGGGCGACCGGTATAAACGCGCGGCGAAAAAAGGCGATCATTTTTAGGTCAAGATGGGCGTAGTCAATTTTCTTCGTAGCCATTAGTAGTATGATACCAGATAATTCAGACCAAGAAAAAAGCTCACCAAACGGTAAGCTTTTTTCTTGGCGGACTCGACCGGATTTGAACCGGCGATCTCCTCCGTGACAGGGAGGCGTGATAACCCCTTCACTACGAGTCCACACGTCGTAACGACTTAGAACATAATAGCAGTTTTCGGCCCCTGGTGCAACAGGTGAGTGGCTTTTGCTTTGCCTGATGGGAATGCTATAATAACAAAGATGCTAATGTGCCGCTGTAGCTCAGCTGGTAGAGCGGCGCTTTCGTAAAGCGTAGGTCACCGGTTCAAATCCGGTCAGCGGCTCCACATCATGATACGCGGGTATCGTGGAGTGGCTAATAGACAGCTCTATAGGGTTGCACCAGAAACGATTTATGAAAACACAATTTATTACCTCATTGAAATTAATTATTGCTGATCGCCTAATGGTGGTGTTGCTCAGCGTGTTCATTCTCGCGTGTCTGGCGTACTGTCTGTATGTTGGTGTATCGCTGCGACCAAGCGACCTGCAGGTGGCGGTCCATTATAGCGCCTTTGGTGAAACGCGTTTTTACCGCGAGAAATGGTTTTATCTATTGTCATTTGTGATTTTTGGCCTTGTACTTGCGATCATTCACACGATTTTGATTGTTAAAATGTACGTCCAAGAGCGCCGTCAAATGGCTTTATTATTTACAAGTGTCAGCTTCTTACTCCTAGTGATTACTTGGATCTTAACGCGCTCAATTCTAAAGGTTGCCTTTTTATAACATGACAGACCTCGAGATTCCTCTTGGCAAGCGCACAAAAACTTATCGTTTTTTCGAAATGCTCCCAGCACTGCTTAGTTATGGTGCGTTGATCACCCTTGTTGTGCTGTCAATTTTGAATCCGTTGCTCGCAGGTATTTATTTGCTGGTGATTATTATTACTGTCTTGGTCAAGGCGGTCGGGATTGCAGCCCATACGATCAGGGGACATAGCCGCATGGAGTCGGCACAAAAGATTGATTGGCATAGCCGTCTCAAGCAGCTTGAAACGCCTGAAAAGAGCTATAAAAAAGAACAATCAGTTCACTCGACTGGCTTTGGCTTTGATGCCCATAAAGAGAATCTCCGTTTGATTGCCACTCAGCCTGAGGTGTACCCACGACCATCAAGTATTTACAATGCAGTGATTATTGCTGCCTACAACGAAGCCTACGAAGTCCTCGAACCAACGATTCAGTCCTTACTTGATACAACATACGATAAGGGTCAGATGATTTTAACGCTCGCCTACGAAGCTCGCGGTGGTGAGTCTATTCACGAGACAGTCATGCAACTCCGTGATAAGTTTGGTGATCAGTTTAAAGCCTTTCATTTGGTGCAGCATCCAGCCGATTTACCTAATGAGGTGGTCGGTAAGGGCGGTAATATTACCTACGCTGGTCATTTCTTGAAGCAGTGGCTCCAGGACGAGTCAATCCCATATGAAAATGTTATCGTGACGACGCTCGATAGTGATAACCGTCCACATGCCACTTATTTTGACTATGTGACGTACGAATATATTGTGCACGAAGACCGTAAACACCTGTCTTATCAGCCGGTGTCGCTTTTCTTGAATAATATCTGGGATGCGCCAGCACCAATGCGCGTGGTGGCAACTGGTAACTCATTCTGGAACATTATTAGCTCAATGCGTCCACACACGCTCCGTAACTTTGCCTCTCACTCGCAGCCAATGGATGCACTGGTCGAGATGGATTTCTGGAGTAAGCGTACCATTGTTGAGGATGGCCACCAGTACTGGCGAAGCTATTTCCATTTCGATGGTCACTATGCGGTTACCCCAATCTATGTACCGATCTATCAGGATGCTGTTTTATCTGACACCTATCGCCGCACGCTAAAGGCTCAGTTCGTTCAGCTACGTCGTTGGGCATACGGAGCCTCTGATGTGCCATATGTCGCTACACGCGTGCTATCACGACGTCGTACGGTATCATTTGCTGGTGGGTTTGCTCGATTATTGCGACTAGTGGATGGACATATTACACTCGCAAGTATGGCGATCTTGGTCGCTGTTGGTGGCTGGGTGCCGCTTTTGATGAACCCGCACGCCGCTCAGGACATCACAGTTCATTTGTTACCAGAGGTGATTAGCCGCGTACAGCAAGTGGCAATGATTGGTCTGCTTATCACTGTTTTCCTTGGGTTTAAGATGCTTCCACCACGACCAGCCCGCTACAAGCGCCATCGGACGATTGGGATGTTACTACAGTGGTGTCTTATGCCAGTGACGGCTATTGTTTACAGTTCGGCATCAGCCTTTAATGCGCAGACGCATTTGTTACTTGGCAAATACCTCGACAAATTTGATGTTACCGAGAAGGCGACTCACGAGACTGTGGCCCGTGCGCGCGCAAAGAAGGCCGTCCGCGCTTCCGAGTTGAAGAAATAAGTTGGTGCTGGGCAGCATACTGAACGGCGGCTAGTTCGTCGAATTTTTTTAATACCTGATGGGCAGTCGCCTCGATGTCCTGTGGGGTGATTGTGCGACGTTGTGTCGATAGGGTGTCTTCGATAGTTTGCGCCAGCCACAGGGCATTATATTCACCTTCTATGGGGGTATGTGTAAATGCCTTCGAGATACTAAGGATGAGCTTGCCGAGATTAAAGGTATCCTGTGAGCCATCCGAAAGCGAAATAGGTGTATTGTCTGCTAGTGACGGTCGTTCATAGGTAGTAAATACCGTCTGGCATTTTGAGCACCGCCGCCTGCGCCAGACCTGGGGCTGTTTTTTATTAGGCCGTGAGTTGGCAACTGAAGTATTCGTGTGAAAACAATTTATACAAAACATGTCTATATAATGACATAGCGCTATTAATAATGCTAGTGGATAAGTGGAGAAGACTGTGGGGAAACAAAAAAACCACCCCAAAAGGGTGGTCGGAATAAGGGACAATACTGCTACTTATCGGCGCCGCGACTGCGGGTTGCTTTGCGAGCGTCTGCCCAAGTAATGTCGTACTCGTAGGAAAGCGAGAACTTGTCGAGGGCTGATGGTGTGGTGACTGGATCTTTAGCCATGTATTGATATTAGCATAAACGTTAATAAATGTCAACTCCTACTAAACACGAGCGTATTACATATATGGTATATTTACAGGCTTATTGGGATTCAAGTAGTGGTGGAAAACTTATCGTAGGTTGGGGGAAACAAAAACGACCACTTATAAAAAGGAGTCGTTTTAATAATTTCTATGGTGGACCCTGGAGGACTCGAACCTCCGACCTCGTCAACGTCAATGACGCGCTCTAGCCAACTGAGCTAAGGGTCCATAGCTTTCTTATGATACCAGACAGGGGCGGGCGTTGCAATAATCAGGGGGGATGGTATATGATAATGGGGAACAATGACGTGGCCCAACCATCCACTGAGTTCCGTGGGAAGTCGTAATGTACGTTAACGTTACTTCATAAGAGCCTGCAGTAGTGTGGGAAGTCCGGTGGAACCGCCCAATTATGGGTCCGAGACATGCGATCTATAGCTTTGAATTTCTCAAAACTAGTCATCGCATGTTTTTTATTTATCAAAAAAGGAGAACAAGATATGAACGACGAACAACTACATGCCATGCGCCACAGCCTAGCGCACATTACTGCGGCCGCGGTTCAACGCCTATGGCCAGAAGCTAAATTCGGAGTTGGTCCAGTAGTAGAGAATGGCTTTTACTACGACATTGACCTGGGGGATAAAAAAATCTCCGACGTTAACTTTGCCAAAATTGAAAAGGCAATGCGTGGCATCATTGAGTATGGTGATGATTTCGAGCGTTTTGAGATGCCGATCGATGAGGCGATTGCGTGGGCTAAAGAAAATAATCAGCCATATAAAGAAGAGTTGCTCAATGACCTAAAGCGCTCAGGCACAACCGTGGCGAAAGACCTCGACGTTAACGAGCTGGGACTTGCGAGTGATGGCGATGCCGCGATCGAGAATGTCTCCTTTTATAAAAACGGTAACTTTGTCGACCTTTGCCGCGGACCGCATGTTGTTAACACCAAAGACGTAGGCGCCTTTAAGCTGCTACGTGTTGCTGGTGCCTATTGGCGCGGTAAGGATACGAATCCACAGATGCAGCGTTTATATGGAGTAGCCTTTGCGACTCAAGAAGAGCTAGATCATCACCTTGAGATGCTTGAGCAAGCCAAGCTTCGCGATCACCGCAAACTAGGCAAGGAGCTAGACCTCTATACGGTATCACAACTGGTTGGTGCGGGATTGCCTCTATTCACACCTCGAGGTACTGTTCTCCGGGATATTATGGCTCAGTATTCGAATCAGCTGCGTCAGGCGCACGGTTTTGAGAAGGTTTGGACACCGCACATTACAAAGACTGCTTTGTATGAAACATCAGGTCACTGGGCAAAGTTTGGTGATGAGCTATTTCTTGTCACTAGTCAGGAAACTGACGACAAGATGGCATTAAAGCCAATGAACTGTCCGCATCACACGCAAATTTTCGCCAGTAAACCGCGTAGTTACAAGGATATGCCGGTGCGTTTTCTTGAAACGACGACTGATTACCGAGATGAAAAGACTGGTGAGCTCGGTGGCTTAAACCGTGTTCGCTCTTTGACCCAGGATGACAGTCACGTTTTTTGCCGCAATGATCAAATTGAAGATGAGATCAACGGCCTGCTTGCCAGTGTCCGTGAGCTGTATAAAACGATCGATATGAAACTACGAGTTCGTCTAAGCTACCGCGATGATAGCGATGGCTATCTTGGTGAGATGGAGCTATGGGAATCGGCTCAGCAGCAATTAAAGAGTGCGGTGATTAAAAATGAACTCGAGTATTTTGAACAGGAAGGCGAGGCCGCTTTCTATGGTCCAAAGATCGACTTTATGGCAACCGATGCTCTAGGTCGCGAGCATCAGCTAGCCACAGCGCAGCTTGATTTCGTGCAGCCAGGTCGTTTTGGCTTGCAGTATACAGATGCTGAAAGCACTAGTCAGACACCAGTGATGATTCACTGTGCGCTACTGGGTTCAATTGAGCGATTCCTGAGTGTCTTTATAGAGCACACTGCCGGCTGGTTCCCATTATGGGCCGCCCCTGAGCAGATTCGCATCCTTACTATTAACGACACGGTCCTAGGCTACGTTGAAGAGATCGAGTCAGTGCTACGCAACACAGTCTTGATGTGGCCCGTAAAATATAATGAGCTACGCTTTACTCGTGATGACCGCAATGAAAGCCTTGGTAAGAAGATTCGCGAAGCGACAACTTGGAAGATCCCGGTTCAACTGATCATTGGTCCAAAGGATCAAGAGACTCGTGAGGTGAGTGTTCGTACACAAGCTGGTGAAGAAAAAGTTCAGCTAGATAAACTGGCTGACTACCTAACGGCGCTATAAGGATCTGTCTGTGGTCGATGCTTCCTTTAGAGATAAGGTCTACGCGCTGATCGCGCAGGTGCCATCAGGTCAAGTGACGACCTATGGTGATCTGGCGGGTTTAGCGGGCCATGCCAATGCCTCGCGTATTATTGGAGGCATTGCACATTATGGTCCGACCGAATTACCATGGCATCGTCTCGTAAACCGATTCGGAGGTTTGGCCGCTGGTTATCATGGTGGCCGTGAAGCCCAGCGGCAGCATCTTGAGCAAGAGGGCTTGAGTTGTACTGATTTTATTGTTGATAACTTTAAGGAGCACCGATGGCAACCAGATCTTTAGATGCGCTACCATTAATCGTTATCGTTGGTCCGACTGCAAGTGGCAAGACGGCGCTCGCTATTGAACTCGCTAAGCAATATAACGGTGAGATTATCTGTGCTGATTCACGAACAGTCTATCGGGAGATGAATATTGGGACGGCTAAGCCGACTGTGGAAGAGCAGTCAGGGGTTCCGCATTGGGGGCTTGGTCTTGTACGACCTGATGAGAAATTTACAGCAGCTGATTTCAAGGGATACGCTGAGCAAAAGATGCGCGAAATTCGTCAGCGTGGACACATTCCATTTATTGTTGGCGGGACTGGGCTATATGTTGATGCCGTTGTTTTTGATTATTCGTTTGGCGAAGAAGCCGATCAAGATCGACGAGCTGAGTTTGAGAAAATGACGTTGGAACGGCTGCATAAATATTGTACAAACAACAACATTAAGCTACCAGAAAACAAATTAAATAAACGCTATGTTATTCGAGCGATTGAGCAAAATGGTCAACCCACCTCAAGAAATAGTGAACCAATAAGCACAAGCATTATTGTAGGAATTGCTACGGATAAGGACGTTCTGCGAACACGAATTGCCGGTAGGATTGAACAGTTATTTGACGACGGTGTTGTTGACGAGGCAAGTATGTTGGGCAAAAAATATGGCTGGGAAACTGCTGCTATGACTGGCAATATCTATCCTTTGATCCATGAATACCTTGAGGGTAGTATGAGTTTAAGTGAGCTGAAAGAGAAAAGTACAACAGTTGATTGGCGACTCGCTAAGCGTCAACTCACTTGGTTACGGCGTAATCCGCATATCTACTGGGCATCACTTGATGAAGCGCGCGACTATCTGTCAGAGCGACTCGCCAGTCTCTAAAAGGTATGCTATGATAGAACACGAAACTTATTCTAGGTAGGGAAATGATTGACGCACTATTTGGTTCAAAAACTCGGGTAAAATTACTACATTTATTTCTGAATAATCCAGGTAAGGCTTTTTATGTTCGTGAAATTACACGTCTGATCGACGAGCAGATCAATTCGGTCCGTCGTGAACTCTCAAATATGCTTGAGGTGGGGATTATCACAAGTGATAGTGCCGACAACAAGCTATACTATGAAATTAACCAACGCTACGAATTCTATGTGCCATTTCGAGCTATCTTTGCAGATGAACAGATTGAATCTGTTGTAGAAGCTGGAGCAAACAACACTTGGCACGCGCTGGTCACTGAACTACCGGGAGTACGGCTTGCGATCTTAGCTGGTGTACTTGTAAAGGGCTCAACGAGTGCGGTTGACCTATTGTTAGTCGGCGAGGTGCCTGCTATCAAATTAAAGAATGCCATTAAGCATATTGAGAAGGTTGAAGCCCGAGAGCTTAACTATACTGTACTTAGTTACGATGAGTTCTATTATCGTTTGAGTGTTCGTGATAAATTTATTACAGAGATACTTGGCGGCAAGAATACTGTCCTACTCGATACCGATAATGTACTGAAATTGTAGAAGAAGGAGATATGAATGTTTGATATTGAATATAAAGGTGGCAATGGAATTGTCATCTCAACTAAAAAGCTTAACGCGGTGATTGACCCGAAACTGTCAGTTGTTGGTCTGAAGGATCTGTCTACCAAAGACGCATTAGAGATCGCAACCGAAGCTCGCTTTGCGACTGATAATCGTGATGCGCAACTTGCAATCGAAGGCCCTGGGGATTATGAGCTAGGTCCATTCTCGATCCACGGCGTAGCTGCACAGCGTCACCTCGACACTGCAGACACCGAAAAACTATCAACGATTTATCGTATCGAGGTTGGGGATGTTCGAGTGGCGATACTTGGTAATATTGATGCCAAGTTGAGTGAAGATCAACTAGAAGGTATCGGTTTGATTGATATTTTGATCGTACCAGTTGGTGGTGCGGGCTATACGCTTGATGCAACGAGCGCAGCAAGCTTGGTTCGTCAGATTGATCCGAAGGTTATTATCCCTGTTCATTATGCCGATGACGGTCTTACATACGAAGTTCCTCAAGACACACTCGATACATTCGTAAAAGAATTAGGTGCACCAGTCGAAACAGTTGCAAAGTATAAGGTTAAAGCCGCAACGGCTCTGCCAGCAACCTTGACTATTGTCGAAGTAACTCGCAGCTAGTCGCTGTCGAGCATATAAAAAATACCCCGCTCTCGTAGAGCGGGGTATTTTAGAGGGAAGACAGATTAGCTAGCTTTCGCTAGAATGCCTTTTTTCTTAAGCGTACGGATCGCCTGAGTACTCAGGATCATCGTGACTTTTTGACCATCGACTTCAAAAGTTTTCTTCTGAAGATTTGGTTTAAAGACACGTTTTGTGCGACGCAAAGAGAAGCTGACATTGTGGCCAAACTGTTTGCCTTTTCCGGTGAGTTCACATCGTGCTGCCATAATTATTACTTCCACTTATTTTTTACAATCTGTACCAGTGTAACCCTTTTTGGCGCTCTCGTCAAGGTGATACGCCTTTTGCTAGTGATTTTGCTGCTTGGGGGCGTTTGCCGGTGGTGTATCCTGTATAATAGCAAGTGATGGATATAACTTATATTGTAATTGTTATTGGGGTGATTCTATTGTCTATGACGCTCCACGAGGCTATGCACGCCTTTATGGGGTATTGGTTGGGTGATGATACTGCAAAGCGTGAGGGCCGTCTGACACTTAATCCTATTAAGCATATCGATCCGTTCCTGACCTTGCTATTGCCGATTATGCTGGCACTCATTGGCGCGCCAATTTTTGGTGGGGCAAAGCCAGTACCTTTTAATCTGGATCGAGTAAAATACGACGAATGGGGTGCAGCGCTGGTGGCGATTGCTGGTCCGCTTACGAATCTTTTAATAGCTTTTGTTGCGTACGGCGTTGCTATAGTAGTAGGGCAACCTGTCGATCTGGTATCGGGCCCTCGTGATTTAAGTGGCCTTATTCTCTCTACGACTGTCTTTGTTAATCTTGGATTCTTTGTGTTTAATATTCTTCCGATTCCGCCACTTGATGGATCGCGTGTTTTGTATGCACTGGCACCAGAGTTTATTCGTCGTATTATGGAGACGATTGAGCGTTTTGGACTGATCTTTATCTTTGCGCTAGTGTTACTTGCAAATGGCGCAATTGGAGCGGTTATGACCACTATGATTCGCGGCTGTATTGATGTATTTCGTGCCATTTACGGCTTATTCTAAGCTAGCCGATGTTATAATAAAGAGTGTCCCAGGACACACCTAGATGTATATGATTTTCCTGAATATCATAGTTGATAGGAAGCGAATTGCTTATCTCCGTGGAGGTAAGTGAAAGAGCATCCACCTTGCAAACCGCGGGGAATGTCAAGCATCGACCGTAGTGTTCTGGGACTTTTTTGATTGTTAAGCATGTCGACTGTGGTGTGGTAGACTAGTGAAAAGAAGGTAAACATAAACATGAAGCAGCATGTCGCAACTCGAGCAATTATACGTAAGGAAGGGAAGGTACTTTTGTTACGTCGTTCGAGCGGTCGTGAGGCTATTCTTGGTAAGTATGAGTTACCTGGCGGCAAGGTTAGCTACGGTGAACAGCCCGAAGATGGCCTGAAGCGGTGTATCAAGGAAGCAACAGGGCTGTCTGTTCAAACGACGCAATTATTTGATGTTTTAACCTATGTCGACCACGATGATCGCGACACTCAGTATGTGTTCATTCTATATTTGGTAAGTCTTGTCTCGACAGGATCGAAAATTCGGCTCAACCAGAACTATAATAAGTATATCTGGGAGAAGGTGTCAGAAATACATCAAGAAGATATCACTGAATCAACTCAGCTACTGTTGGGTATATCACAACATAGAATACAATCTGATGTTAACTCCTTAGAATCAGTGAACGATGACACTATTACATCAGATTCAACACGTGTCGTGATTCATTCCGATGGTGGCTCGCGCGGTAATCCTGGCCCGTCGTCGGCTGGATATGTGATTATGGATACATTTGGTCACGTCATTCATGAAGGGGGAATGTATCTAGGTATTACGACCAATAATCAGGCTGAGTATCACGGCGTGAGGTTGGGGTTGGAGAAGGCACTTGAAATTGGTGTGCGAACAATTGATTTTAGGATCGACAGCCAACTGGTTGTTAACCAGTTAAATGGTGTCTATACAATCAAGAACCGTGAACTGTGGCCAATTAATGAACGGATTCGTGAACTGGTTGAGCAGTTTGATAAAGTGACATTCACGCATGTGAAACGCGAGTTTAACCAACTTGCCGATGGTGTCGTTAACAAAATCCTCAATGCCCATAGCGAGCAGTAGGGTATAATGAATATCAGGCAGTTCGTTAAACGATCGCTTGTATTTTACAAGAGGAAAGTCCGGGCAGCATAGGATACGACAGTCGCTAACGGCGACCGAAGGTGACTTTAGGGAAAGTGCCACAGAAACGAAACTACCCCGCAAGGGGCAAAGGTGAAACGAGTGAGGTAAGAGCTCACAGCATACTATGGTGACATAGTACGAAGGTAAACCCTGTCGGCTGCAAGGAGATCTACATTCAGGGCGGTCCGTCCGTAGATCGCTACCCGCTTGATCTTATAGGTAACTATGAGGCTAGATAGATGATCGTTCACGACAAAACCCGGCTTATCGACGATCTGCCTATTAAAATAACTCGCATTGTGCGAGTTATTTTAATGTAAGGAGCTTTTTAGCTTAGGCTTTGGCGCTCTTTACGATTTCGGCAAATGCCTTTGGTTCACTGACAGCTAGTTCAGATAGGACTTTGCGGTCAAGTTCGATATTTGCAGCCTTAAGGGCAGCGATTAGCTTACCGTAAGTTGTGCCTTGTTCGCGGGCAGCAGCATTAATACGGGTAATCCATAGACCACGTAGGTCACGCTTTTTGGTGCGACGGTCACGGTAGGCATATTGCAACGCTTTGATAACGGCTTGCTTGGCAAGACGATATGAACGCGTACGGTTATGTTGCATACCTTTTGCTAATTTAAGAATCTTTTTGTGCTTGGCACGTGCGGTGACGCCTCTTTTAACTCGCATACTATACTCCTAGTGCTCGCTTAACGTTTTTAGCCATGCTTCCTGTAACGGTTGCAGTGGTGTTGATAGCACGCTTGCGGCTCTTGCTCTTTTTAGCGAGCATGTGGCCACCAAACGCACGGCGACGGGTCAGTTTACCGGTGCTGGTAATCTTGATCCGCTTCGCGGTTCCTTTGTGGGTCTTCATTTTTGGCATTATTTACTCCTTACTACTATGCTCAGATTGCGACCAGCCATCTGAGGCTTCTGCTCTAATATTGCGTCTTCTTCCAAAAGGGCAACGATCTTATCGATCATTTCGTATCCTAATTCCTTGTGAGCCATCTCACGACCACGGTAAAATATCTGAATGCGCACCTTGTGTCCGGCTGCCAGGAAGCCACGAATTTTTCGTAGTTTGATGTCCAGGTCGCCTGAACCGATCTTGAGGCCAAAACGCATTTGTTTTAGCTCAGTTGGTTTGCTATTCTTCTTACTTTTTTGTAGTTCTTTCATCTTTTGGTACTGGTATTTACCCCAGTCCACAAGTTTCACTACAGGTGGTGCGGCGTTCGGTGAAATCTCTACGAGGTCAACGCCGGCTTCCTCGGCTGCTTTGAGTGCATCGCTGCGACTCATGATGCCAAGTTGCTCTCCGCTGGTGCCAATGACACGCAGTTCATCGGCTCGGATTGCCTCATTGATACGAATTGATTTACTGATCGCTGATCTCCTTTTGGTAAGTTCGCACTAATTTAAGCGTTACTCATAGGATATTTTACCAGATATAGGACAGGGGTTCAAGTGCTTTGTCTATATTGCAGTGCTTCACTAACGTGGCCAGTCGTGATATCGCTGCTCCCGTCTAAGTCTGCGATAGTGCGGGCAACGCGGATAATTTTAAAATAGCTGCGGGCACTGAGGTTTAGCCGATCGGTCGCCGCACCAAGTAATTGTCTGACGTCAGCTGAAAGCGTTAGATCATTTTTAATTTCGCGACTTGAAAGATTACTGTTGTTTTTGCCACTACTTTTATATCTATTAGACTGCGCATCAGAGGCTATTTTGATTATGTTTAGTGCATTACTTTGTTGTGAAGATTGCATCGATTGATGATCGAGTAACGTGTCATTTGGCACGCGTGAGACGGTAACAATGAGATCAATGCGATCGAGGAAAGGGCCGGACAGACGTCGCTGATAGGACAGGATTTGTGTGCTGGTGCAGCTGCACTCACGCGTAGTATCGCCATAGAACCCGCACGGACATGGGTTCATTGTCGCAACAAGCATAAAATCTGCTGGGTAATTGACGTGCCCGTTGACGCGACTAACGGATACACGACGGTCTTCGAGTGGCTGACGAAGTGATTCAAGGACGGCGCGTGGGTACTCGGGGACTTCGTCTAAAAACAACACACCCAGATGGGCAAGGCTAATTTCACCCGGTTTTGGGTGGGTGCCACCTCCAATGAGCGCAATCCGACTGGCGGTGTGATGCGGCGATCGAAACGGACGTACTGTAACGACGTCATCAATAGATTCGCCCGCCAGGCTATGAAGCTTGGTTACGGCAATTTTCTCGTTCGATAATAGGGGTGGGAGAAGACCTGTTAGTGTTCGGGCTAGCATGGTTTTGCCAGTTCCTGGCGGGCCAGTTAAGAGAATATTATGGTGACCTGCAGCTGCAATGATCAAGGCGCGTTTGGCTTGCTCCTGTCCGTGAACGTCATCAAGCGTTGGGTGCTCACCCTGGGTTACGGCGGTGATAGTGTCCAGTACGGCGACTGATGGCGAGATGACCACTTCTTGTTTAAGATGAAGGTAAAGGTCTTTTAGGGAGGCGATACCAATAACGGTAATGCCACTCACAAGGCTGGCCTGCTGAACATTAGCAACAGGCAGATAGATCGTCGAAAGACCGGCTTTTTTAGCTGTTTCGGCCAAAGTGATCGCACCTTTAATGGGGCGGAGGCTACCGTCCAGTGCGAGTTCACCAGCGAATGCCGCGTTGTTAATTTCCGACTGACGTAGTTGACCTCCGCTAGCTAGAATGGCTAGGGCAATGGCGAGATCATAGTGGGTGCCATCTTTTGGTAGTTCGGCAGGAGCAAGATTAATAGTGATGCGCCGCGTTGGGTAATCAAGCAGGGAATTAACAATGGCGCTTTTGACACGCTCTTTGGCTTCGCTAATAGCCTTGTCGGCCATACCAACGATCTGCAGGACTGGCAGACCTTTGGTAGCATCACTTTCCACCTCTATTAAGTGGCCTTCAAACCCGAGTGGTGCAGCCGACAGTACCTTGGCAACCGTAGTCATAATGCTTGTAGTTAAACACACTGGTCCTGATCTGTAAATAATGGTATACTAACGGTATTCATGTTGGGGCTGAATTTAGCTTTCGACAGAGGGAATTTAACAGATTATTTTGCGAGCCGACCATACACGTACGTATATTTTTAATTGCAAACAAACTTGCATCAGCATTTGCTAGCCTAAAGAGTCTTTTCACTCCTAACTACGCATTTGCGCCAATCGTAGCCTAATACGCTCGATCGTCATTTGTCGACAGGTGACATAGCGACAGGTGGTGTTATATACATGTCACTTACTTTTATGATGCGCAGTGGCGTTATAGAAGAAAATTTTACCACGTGACCCATCGAATATTTTTGTATATCTTCTAGTTCGAGTGGTCGTAAACAATTAAGATAAACTATGCTTGTAGACGAATAATCCGTTACCTTTTGGACCGGGGGGCAGTGCCCCGCAGCTCCACCAATTTGAATTTAAAATACCGCCTGATGGGCGGTATTTTTGTATGACAACGGGGTGATTTAACTAAAATAAAAACAACCACCTGCGAGTAGTGGTTGTTTTGTGTGGAGTTTTTGAATGCTGTTTATTTTTGGCTTCTGTATAATTTATTTATTCAGGAGCTACCCCTATAATATGACGTCAAAGCGCTTAAGTCAACACTATTTATCAAAAAAGTTTTATTAATATATATGCCATGTGGATAACCTATATATGGCGTAAAAAATGGTGTTCGAAACACTAGCTGTATTAATGATGGCCTGAACACAAATTATCATGCAGGTAACCAACATGTAAGGCGCTGGATTGGGTAGAGAGATGGTGGGGTAGCGGCATTATTCATGCTAGCAACTGTGCATATGAATAATGCGAGGATTACATGGACAAGTACATTTGCGTGATTGCAGCTAGATTTATGTAGCCGTCAAAATCTACGGCCTGATAGACCTGGATGGCGGTTGCTAGTGTAATCCAATCATTTTGCTGAGCGCTCATTATTGTAGGCTTGCGTATGGGTGTTGGTGCAGGTATCAGCTGGTTGGCGCATGGTACGATATGCGATAGCTCAGAGATTTTAATTTATTAGTTTTAGCAGTCTAGCGGTTGCAGTGACAGAGTTGATCTAAGTATAACTATGCTTTTTATCTGGCTAGTTAAGGCATGCGACCAACTAACTAGATATATACGTTGTTTTTATAACTTTATAATAGTCACAACGATACAATTATTTACATCTGTAAATGAATTAAAAATACTGTATTGTTGTAATTATAGCTATATTAATTCATATAATAATGGTTGACCAAATAAGATGCTTGTGCTATTGTAAACACAAGCTTTTACAAAAACAAACAAAAGCAAAAAACCTTAACAATTCAATCATGTGACCGCACGTTTTGATGGAAACCTGGCGACACCACATACAAGCTGTATATGTGATTTACTATCATTTACTATGTAAACGCACCTTTTAATTGTATATACAACTGTGATGTTGCCAATGCTCCGTCAATAACATGACGTGTAACTCGGATACATAAGTACCGATATGCCTAGTTAAACCCTGTTAATCTTTAGCAGCGTAAGTACTAGGTATATCGTGGAAAATGAAACCGAAACAAGACGTATGCCCCAGATTTTTCTGGAGCGGTCAATTGCCTGTAGCGGCAAGCTGTTCACTGACACACGCACCAAAATATTTATAGGGTGGCCAGTGCTTGTCTGAACGTATAACTTGCTGCTCGGGCTCTCATGAATTGAATGATATACTTATGAATATGTTGGGAAAAGTGTTGGCTATCAGCGTTACCGTGGCAATCGTATTGTTAACTGTTTTATTGCAGACAACAACACCGGCCACAATCGGGCCACTCGGAATTCTTGTTATGTTTATATTGATGTATGTGTCAGCAGTCGGATTGCTGACTTTTTTATTAGTTTTTATTAATCGATTATTAACGCGCGCGACAGTGTACGTATCAGTTAAGCAGCCAGCACAGCAGTTAACGCTACGAAAAGCCTATTACTTTGCATCGGTTATAGGCTTAGCGCCGGTGATGTTTATTGGTATGCAATCTGTGGGCAATGTGAGTATTTACGAGGTACTCCTAGTATTGGTATTTGTGGTTATTTCTTGTGTCTATATCGCCAAAAGATCTAGCTAAAACTCTATGTAGTATCTTGTTGTGATTATGCTATAATTACAGATATGGAACCCAAACTCCCTGTGTTGAATAATGGACCAGAGCGTATCCCTGCTAATTATGGTCAAGGTTTTGAACAGACGCCTATGCCTTCGAATCCTGAAACGGGCATCGAGACAGGAGCTGAACGGGTTGAACAACGAAGCGAGGTAGCACCAGCGGCAGTCAATACTATGCCTGTACTGCCAACTATCCAGGTTGTGCCGGCACCAACTGTTGTTTCTGATAATGCCCCAGTGCCACCAGTGGACGATACTCCAATCGCCGCCAATGACGATGATTTAATTGAAAAAGAGTGGGTTGATAAGGCGAAGAAGATTATCATGCAAACAAAGGATGATCCTTATCGCCGCGAACAGGAAGTAGGGAAGTTACAGGCCGACTATTTGCGTAAACGATACGGAAAGGAACTTGGCGCTTCAGAATAGCGTGAGTCGTATTTATTATGGCAGGGGTGTTTATTACCGTTTTTATCTTCGTCTTTCTAGGATCGGCTGTTGCGATTCTACTCTTTACGCAGTACCGTAAGGCACTACGAGAAGCAAAAAATTATGAGCGTGGCCTCAAGATGATACCGCTGCTTATTCACTTGCCGCCATCGAGCGATGACATCGAAAGCAATGGACGTGACGAACGGGACTTGAATGAAGAGATTCTCTCACAGGCCCAGGTAATGTATAACATCATCGCCAGTACTGCAACAAAGGGGTTCAAGAGTAAGATCTATGGTCAGCGACATCTTTCGTTTGAAATTGTCGCTAAGGGCGGCTTGGTACATTATTATACGGTTGTACCAGTGGTATTGGTTGACGTCGTGCGCCAAGCGGTTGCAGCGGCGTATCCGTCAGCACGTCTCGAAGAGGTGACTGAAAACAGTATTTTTAGCCAAGTTGGTAAGATGAGTGGAACGATCGGTGGCGAATTTACTCTTAAGAAAGATTTTGTGTATCCGATCGCCACCTATCAAGAGTCTAAGCGAGACGCTTCGAGGGCACTGCTGAATGCACTTTCTGCTGCAGGCCGTGAGGATGGTGCCGCTATTCAGGTGATGCTTCGACCGGCACGTGAAGGATGGACCAAGAATTCTATCGATGCTGCTGGGCGCATCAAAAAAGACAAGGGTTCAAAAAAAGCAGGCATTGGCGGCTTGATTGCACCAAAAGATCTTATGGAGGCGTTATGGCGTCCACCTGAATCTGGCGATGCAAAGCCAGAAGATAAACAGTTAACGTCACTTGAACAATCGACGGTTGAAGCAATTGAGGAAAAAACGCGCTATCCAGGCTACGAGGTTTTGATTCGAGTTGTTGTATCATCTAACACAGCTGGTCATTCACAGATGTTACTTAAGAACATTGTCGCGGCTTTTTCACTGTTTGATTCACCAACGCACAATGGCTTTAAATTTGCAGTGACCAAAAATATTGAGGAATTGGTGACTGCTTATATTTTTCGCTTCTTCCCTCAGACTGTTGTACAGAATGTATTGAACAGTGTCGAGCTGGCTACCGTGTTCCATCTTCCGAATCAAAATAGTATCCCAACCTCACAGGTTGAGCGCCAGATGTCGAAGCAAGTCGATGGCCCAACGCAGGTGATGGACGAAGGTTTCCTGTTAGGCTATAACGAATTCCGTGGCGTGAAGAAGCCAATCCGCCTGAGTACAAACGATCGTCGTCGTCACACATACATCATTGGACAAACTGGTACAGGTAAGTCTGTACTGCTCGAGAATCTTGCGTACCAGGATATGCTTGATGGTCGTGGTTTTGCGTTTGTTGATCCGCATGGAGATTCAGTTGAAGCATTGCTTGGAAAAGTACCAAAGGAGCGTGTCGAGGATATTATTTATTTCAACCCGGGTGACATGACTAATCCGATCGGGCTTAATATGTTTGAGTTTGATCATCCGGATCAAAAAGACTTCTTGGTCCAAGAGGCAATCAATATGCTTTATGGCCTATATGACCCTGGACACACTGGTATCGTTGGTCCACGTCTTGAGCATATTTTTCGTAATGCCGCGTTGCTTTTGATGTCAGATCCAGCCGGCGGCACCTTTATCGATATTCCAAAACTTTTGATTGACGAAGAGTTCATGAAGAGCAAGTTGAAGTATGTGACCGATCAGACAGTGCTCGATTTTTGGACAAAAGAATTTCCAAACTCCCAGCGCTCTAATGAATCGGGTGAGGTTATTAGCTGGGTAGTCAGTAAGTTTGGTCCATTTATCTCAAACGATTCGATGCGCAATATTATTGGCCAGACCAAGAGTGGCTTTAACCTGCGCGATATAATGGATAACAATAAGATCCTGCTCGTTAACCTTAGTAAGGGTAAGATGGGCGAGCTAAATTCTAAGCTGCTTGGTATTATCTTTGTGATGAAGTTTCAGGCAGCGGCTATGGGTCGTGCTGATACGCCAGAGAGTGAGCGTGTCGACTTTTCACTCTACGTGGACGAGTTCCAGAACTTCGCGACTGAAAGTTTTGAATCGATTTTGTCTGAGGCTCGTAAGTACCGCTTGAATCTAATTCTAGGAAACCAGTTTATTACTCAGTTAACTGATAAGATTCGCGAAGCAATCATTGGTAACGTCGGTACGATTATTAGTGGTCGTATTGGTGTCACGGACGCGGAACTACTAGAAAAAGCGTTTCGTCCAACATTTGACGAGGATGATCTGACAAAACTCCCTAACTACCATGCCATCACAACTGTTCAAATCAATGGCGTGCCATCTGCACCGTTTAGTATGTCATTCGTCCCGCCAATGGGTCAGACTAATAGTCAGCTACGCGATGCACTGAAGCGTTTATCGGCTGCAAAATACGGCAAGCCACGGGCACAGGTTGAGAAGGAAATATTTAGCCGTCTTGGTGCTGCTGAAGCTGAAAAGAAAGCTAAAGTTGAGGCGCTAAAAAAGGCGCAACAAGAGCGAATGATGGGAGTAAATAAACCTGCTGCTCCAGGCGGTTCGTCATTTCTTGATGAGTGGCTCGCAAAACGCCAGCAGATGAATAGCCAGCAGCTAACGGGCCAAGTGTCAGCTGGTCCAGCGCCAGGTATGGCAATCTCATCGCCTCGGCCCATGACAGCTCCTGCAGGGCCTTTTGTGCAACCATCACAGCCAAATACTCAACAGTCACCAGTGGCATCACCGAGACCATCTGAGCCACCTATCGTGCCATCTCCGCCACCAGAACATTTACAGGTACGTAGCCAAGATGCCGCTGATTCTCGTGATGAAGTGATGTTTAAAATTCGATAAAGATAGAGGCAACCTATTTAAAACCGCCATCATTCGATGGCGGTTTTAAATAGGGGAGAAGCGATATTATCGTTTGCCTGTGATCATGACTTTGAGGTAGTCAAATACAATGCCGCAGATCCATCCGATAATGAATCCAGCAATCGTCTCTGAACCTGATAGGCGGTAGCCAAAATGCTTTGCGAGAAGGTAGATAGCGAGCGTAAGAACAAACGCGCCAATCGCACCTGCTAGGAGAGCATTTGGTCGAGCGACGGTTGATTCAAGAGCTTCACTCGTCTTCTCGACAACCTTAGTGTGAATGACTTTACTGAAGGCGCGACTAGGTGTTGATAGTTCACTTTGAACTTGCTTCATAGTCCGTTGGTAAGTGGCGTCGAGATCCTGTTTACGGATTGCACCGCGTCGCGCTGCAGGTGAGGGTGTTACTGCGGTTTCTTTGCTGAGATGTTTTTTCTCTACGCTAATAGCTTGCTCGAGTGCATCGCTGCGGGCTTGTTCGTGACTCGCTTCACCTCCGGATAGCTCACCGGCTTTTTCGCGACGCTCTTTTAGTCGTTCTGAGTGCTGTTCACCAGCATCACGAAGTACCTCGGTATTGAGTTCTGGTGTTGAGTTAAGCTTTTCTTGATTAGTTGCCATAGTATATTCCTTAGATTGTTCCTGCGTTTAGATCACGTCGAATGAGTCTGATTTCCGTCGCAGTTTGTCGACTGCGGGCATAGAAGTAGACGGCGACGGCAATGACAAGCGCCGAGAAGATCATGTTTTCGGTTGCGCCTGTATGAGGCAGTTGAGCTACAGTTTGTTCAATGACTTTTTCTGGAGGACATTCAACGCCAACGTTCAGTGTGTTACCGAATGTATTCGTGATCTTACAGTTATATGACTGCGGGTTTGAAAGGTTAGCGGTCATAGCTGGTATTGTGTCTTTTATTTTGACGACAATGACTTTTTCCATTGTTTCATTCACTTTAATAACTGCGCTTGGCCAAGTAACTGCTGCGGCGATGGTGGTGTTCTGTGTACTGAGCGTGCCATCACCGATATTGACGATAGTCGCATATTCGAGTATGTCCGCCACAGTGTCGGTCATGGTGTAGCTACCTTTATCTTTGCCAACGTTCTTTACACGGAGCGTGTACTGAAGTTGGTCACCAGGTTTGGCAGTTTGCTGCGTTGCATCGGTCGTTCCTTGTGTAATATTACGAACTGTTTTTGTCAGTTCAAAAGTCGGAACGCATTTGGCGTCTTTGTGCCAAAGTGTTTTGTCACTGACACACGGCTTACAATCAGGGCTGCTTTCAACAAGAGCAGAATTTAATGGACAGCGTGGCTCTGGTGAAATCGTAACTGTTTGGGCACAGTTGGCACTTGTTCTATCGCCAAGACTCGTATTGGCAGTTACTTGGGCGATATAGGTGTCATCTTTAGGCAGTGTATGATCGAGTGTTGAGGTAGCTCGTGTATCGCTGACACGTTGGTTCAATACAACAACGCCCTTACTGTTTTTAATGACATAGGTATATCCTGAAATAGTTGCACCATCTGTTGTTGATCCTACAGCAGTCAGTCGAATGCTGGTGCGAGAGAGGGGTGCGATGGCTAAGGATTTGCAGACGGCTGTCGGTTGCTTTGCTGGTGGCGGGGTTACAACGTAGACAGGATTACCACAGTCTAGTGTGATGGCAAACCAAGCACCGTCAACTGAGCGAGTACCAATTAGGGCTGGCATTGGCCAACTTTTTCCGTAGGTTTCAGTAAAGCCACCTGTATAGACGGTTGTATTGCTATTAGCGACCTTAACTTGGCTGCGATAGGAGACCCCCCAGTTCAAGCGTCCAACGGTTTTGATTTGATTGTTAAAATCACCTGTATTGTAGCTGCCGGTGTGCATGTTGGCGATATCTTGGCGTGTAATGCCAAATTGCGCGTAGATCTCTTTGATGTCAGCTCGCCCTGCGCTATCAACGCCACGGTCATAGACAGCAAGTAAATCTTCTTTATTGCGAATGCCACTATAGATAACATTGTCAGTGTTGGCCGCGTTAGCTGATTCTGGTGGAGAAAAAACAGAGAAGGACTGGACTACTAATGCCAGCGCCATGAAAATAAGTCCAGCACGCCGTGTGGTCTCTTCTTTGCGTAATCGCTTCGCATAAAAACCAAGCTGCCCGACAAGGGCAGGACTAAACGCAAGGTTTGAAACTAATTTCCTGAACATATTTTAACCGTTACCTGTTTATTTTTTTCGGTTTACACCTCTTGGGTCTAAGATTAGCATAAGAAATATGTTCACACAATAGCTTGAGTGAACACAAATTATTCTGTATAATGGAAGAAATGTAAATGGCTGAACGTCTGAAGTGAGGGTACTATGACTAAACAAAAAGTAGATGATGGCTCATACACTGGGTCACAAATTCAAGTTCTGGAAGGGCTTGAGCCGGTTCGCAAGCGACCGGGTATGTATATTGGTAGCACTGGCTACGATGGACTCCACCATCTTATTAAGGAAATTGCCGATAACTCAATTGATGAGGCAATCGCTGGATACGCGAGTAAAATAACGGTTACCATCTTAGGTGATGGCGGTGTTCGCGTGACTGATGATGGTCGCGGTATTCCTGTCGACAAACATGAAAAAACAGGTAAGAGCACGCTTGAAACTGTCCTTACGGTCCTTCACGCCGGGGGTAAGTTTGGTGGCGGTGGCTACAAAGTCTCCTCAGGTCTTCATGGTGTAGGCTCAAGCGTTGTTAATGCACTCTCTAACGAATTAATCGCCGAAGTCTCTCTTAATGGCAAGCTCTATCGCCAAGAATTTAAGAAGGGCGTAAGCCAGGGTGACATTAAGGTTATTGGCAAGTCGACTCAAACTGGTACGGCAATTACATTTTATCCAGACGAAACCATTTTTAAAGAAACAGTCATCTTTGACTACAAATGGGTTGTTAATTACCTTCGTCACCAAGCCTACCTCACGAAGGGTATTTATGTATCGGTCCGTGATGAGCGCACGAATGAGCGAGAAGCCTTTTACTTTGAGGGCGGCATCCAGAGCTACGTAAAGCACCTCAATATTGGTAAAGATGTCGTCAGTGATAATGTCTTTTATGTTGAACGCCAGGTCGAAGACTCAATGGTAGAAGTGGCAATCCAGTACAACGACACCTTTGTCGAAACAGTGAAGCCGTTTGCAAACAACGTGCTTACACCTGACGGAGGTACTCATGTGGTTGGTTTCCGATCAGCCCTTACGCGCGTCATTAATGACTACGCTCGTAAAAGCAGCCTTCTTAAGGAAAAAGAAGAGAATCTATCAGGTGAAGATATTCGTGAAGGTTTGACGGCTATTATTCTCGTGAAGCTGCCTGATCCACAATTCGAAGGTCAGACAAAGAACAAGCTGGGCAACCCAGAGGTTCGTCGCTACGTCGAACAGGTGATGAATGAATACTTTGCATATTATCTTGATGAAAATCCAGAAGTTGCTAAAAAGATCGTTGGAAAAGCTCTGCTTGCCGCTCGTGCTCGCAAGGCTGCTCGTGCAGCACGTGATAATGTTCTTCGTAAGGGTGCACTCGATGGCATGGGACTACCTGGAAAGCTTTGGGATTGTTCAAGCAAGAGTCCAGCTGAAAGTGAAATCTATATTGTAGAGGGCAACTCGGCTGCTGGCTCGGCCAAAGAAGGTCGCGATAACCGCACCCAGGCGATTTTGCCACTTCGCGGTAAGGTCCTAAATACCGAACGCGCTCGTCTTGATAAGATGTTTGCGAACAAGGAAATTGTTGCTATGATCCAGGCCTTCGGTGTTGGTATTGGTGAGCAGTTTGATGTTAATGGTCTTCGTTACCACAAGATTGTGATCATGACCGATGCCGATGTTGACGGTAGTCACATCTCGACATTGCTTTTGACGTTCTTCTTCCGTTATATGCGCGAAGTGGTTGAGGGTGGCTATATCTATCTTGCAAAACCACCGCTCTACAGCATTAACCGTGGCCAGAAAAAGCAATATGCCTATGGTGATCCTGAACGCGATAAAATCATTGAAGACATCATTGCTGAACGAAAAGCCCGCGGTGTTGTAATTAGTGACCAAGATGACGTACTAAAGCAAGCTGGCGTAACTATGTCACGCTTTAAGGGACTTGGTGAGATGGACGCGACCCAATTATGGGAAACAACTATGAATCCTGAAAATCGTGTACTGATTCAAGTTCGTGTCGAAGACGCTGAACGTGCTGACGCGATTTTCACTAAACTGATGGGCGATGAAGTATCTCTCCGTAAGAACTTTATTCAATCCCGTGCAAAAGACTATGACCTAGAGGAGCTGGACGTATAATGGACGACGAAACTATATTGCCAAACGAAGAAATTCTAGATGCTGGTATTCCCGAACCGGTAAAGGGTATCGAAAATCTGACACTTGAGAATGTCATGGAAGACAGTTTCATGAAGTATTCGATGAGCGTTATTATCGATCGTGCATTGCCTGATGTTCGTGATGGTCTCAAGCCAGTGCACCGACGCATTATGCACACAATGAACCGCGACGGTCTGCGTGCCGGATCTAAGTTCCGTAAGAGCGCGACGGTCGTCGGTTCGGTGATGGGTGACTTCCACCCGCACGGTGACTCTTCGATTTACGACGCGATGGTCCGCTTGGCACAGCCGTGGGCACTACGTTATCCAATGGTCGAAGGCCAGGGTAACTTTGGTTCAATGGATGGCGACCCGGCGGCCGCTTATCGATATACCGAAGCTCGCTTACAGAAGATTGCTGATGAGATGGTTGCTGATATCGAAAAAGAAACCGTTGATTTTCGTGATAACTATGATGGTTCCAAGCAAGAGCCAGTTGTGTTGCCGGCTAAGGTGCCAAACCTTCTTTTGAATGGTCAGATTGGTATCGCTGTCGGTATGGCAACGAATATTCCACCACATAACCTCGGCGAGCTAGTGGATGCCTCGATTGAATTGATAGATAATGAACATGTCACTCTGGATGATCTGCTAAAGCACGTTAAGGGTCCGGACTTCCCGACAGGTGCCATTGTCTACGGCGGTGCACCGATGAAGCAGGCGTATCAAACTGGACGTGGTAGCGTCATGGTGCGTGCGGTGGCTAATATCGAAGAGACTAAAAAGGGCCGTCATCAAATTGTTGTAACCGAAGTACCATATGGTGTAAATAAAGCAACGCTTATTGAGAAAATTGCTGAATTGGTAAAAGATAAAAAAATTACAACAATTAGCGACCTCCGTGATGAGACTGCTCGCGGCAAGGTTCGCGTGGTAATTGAACTAAAGAAAGACTCATACCCAAAGAAAGTTCTTAACCAGCTTTACAAGTTAACCGCACTGCAAACAAGTTTTCATTACAACATGTTGGCATTGATTGACGGTATCCAGCCCCGTATTCTTGGGCTCCATGAAATGCTGAGCGAGTTTATTAAACACCGCCAACAGGTAGTTCGTCGCCGCACTGAATTTGAACTTCGTAAAGCTAGGGAACGTGCGCATATTCTCGAAGGTTATAAGATCGCACTCGACCATATCGATGAGGTTATTAAGACGATTCGTGCCAGCAAGACAACAGAAATTGCCGAAGCGGCGTTGATTGAGAAGTTTAAGCTATCTGAAATTCAAGCCAAGGCGATTTTGGCCATGCAGCTCCGTCGCCTTACCGGCCTAGAACGTGACGCGATCGAGAACGAGCTCAATGAACTTCTTAAGCTTATCGAAAAACTCGAAGGTATCTTGGCTGACGAGAAAGAAATTCTTAAGGTCATTAAGACTGAACTTCTTGAAATGAAAGAGAAGTACGGTGACGAGCGTCGCAGCCAGATCATTAATCATGAGCTTGGTAAGTTCAGTGACGAAGAACTGATTCCGGAAGAGGAATCTGTCATCCTACTAACAACCGAGAACTACATTAAGCGCACGCTTGTTAGTGAATATCGTCGTCAAAACCGTGGCGGCAAAGGTAAGCGCGGCATGACCACTAAGGAAGAGGATGTGATTGATCAGTTGGTTCCAGCAAGCACGCATGATTACCTTCTGTTCTTTACAAACAAGGGGCGCATTTTCCGCTTGAAAGCCTACGAAGTGCCAGCGGCAAGCCTTGCCGCTAAGGGTGTGGCTGCGGTTAACCTCTTGCAACTACAGCCGGAAGAGAAGATTACGTCGATTATTCGCCATGCCAAAGATGCTAACGACGAAGGTTATCTCTTTATGGCAACGATCAAGGGAACTGTTAAGAAGACTCCTCTTAAAGATTATGCCAACATTCGTACTAACGGTTTGATTGCTATCAAATTGGATGACGGCGATGAACTGCGATGGATCAAGAAGACAACTGGTCAGAATGATGTGATTGTTTCAACCTCAGCTGGACAGGCAGTTCGCTTTAACGAGACCGAGACACGGCCAATGGGACGAACAGCCCGTGGCGTCCGTGGTGTTCGCCTACGACCGAATGACCGTGTGGTGGGTATGGACATTGTTAATAACGACGATGAAAAACTTCTGGTTATTAGTGTTAATGGCTACGGTAAGATGACGAAAGTATCGAACTTCCCGAGTCATAAACGTGGTGGTGTCGGTATCAAGGCTGGGGTTGTGACTGCTAAGACAGGTCCAATCATCGCTGTGCGAACACTCGAGGCTGATGCCAGTGAGGTTCTGATGATTTCAGACAAGGGTCAGACAATTCGTGTTGGGCTAAAGGATATTCCAACTCTTGGCCGCACAACGCAGGGTGTCCGCGTGATGCGTCTACGCGAAGGCGACGAAGTTTCGTCATTAGGCCTGATGCCTGAGCAGGCGGCCGCTGAAGATGAAGAGGAAGTCTAGTCGGATGGACTCTGTATCTCCATATCTTATCGCAATTTTCCTTGCCTGGGTGACCGGGCAAGGAGCGAAGTATGTGATTTTGGTTGCGAAACATCGCAGCTTTAATCATTTCCGGCAGCTCTATCTATCAGGCAATATGCCAAGCGCGCATAGCGCAACGGTCGTGTCCGTCCTGACATTAATTGGGCTATATGAAGGTCTTAACTCTGCTATTTTCGGCTTGGCAGCACTTGTTGCTGGTATCGTCATGTACGATGCTGTCATGGTGCGACGTTCATCGGGTGAGCAGGGAGCAGCACTCCAGGCGCTTATCCGTGAGCAGAAAAGTAAGGTTGGATTGCCGCGTGCTGCCAAGGGCCACACTCCGTTAGAGGTACTGGTTGGGGCGCTTTTAGGCCTCGCAATTGGCCTAGTTGTGTTTTTAGCTACAAAATAGTTTCAAATAACCCTTGACCATAGCATCGTTCGTGCGGTATGATTACTAAAGTCTGGTCGCAAGAAGCGCGATAAACAACTGTGGAGTTGAACAGATGAAATTGAACTTTGACAATTTAGTTGTACATATATATCATCGTCAGTCTATATTTTATATAGATGCAATGACTTTTAAGTCATTCATTTTTTTATGGAGAGTTTGATCCTGGCTCAGGATTAACGCTGGCGGAGTGCCTAACACATGCAAGTCGAGCGGCAGCACGAGTAGTTTACTACTTGGTGGCGAGCGGCGGACGGCTGAGTAACGCGTGGGAACGTGCCCCAAAGTGAGGAATAACTGCCCGAAAGGGTAGCTAATGCCGCATATGATCTTCGGATTAAAGTATTTATTACGCTTTGGGAGCGGCCCGCGTCCGATTAGGTAGTTGGTGAGGTAAAGGCTCACCAAGCCCACGATCGGTAGCTGGTCTGAGAGGATGACCAGCCAGACTGGAACTGAGACACGGTCCAGACTCCTACGGGAGGCAGCAGTGAGGAATCTTCCACAATGGACGAAAGTCTGATGGAGCAACTCCGCGTGCAGGATGAAGGCCTTAGGGTCGTAAACTGCTTTTATGAGTGAAGAATATGACGGTAACTCATGAATAAGGGTCGGCTAACTACGTGCCAGCAGCCGCGGTCATACGTAGGACCCAAGCGTTATCCGGAGTGACTGGGCGTAAAGAGTTGCGTAGGTGGTTTGTTAAGTGAATAGTGAAATCTGGCGGCTCAACCGTACAGGCTATTATTCAAACTGGCAAACTCGAGAATGGTAGAGGTAACTGGAATTTCTTGTGTAGGAGTGAAATCCGTAGATATAAGAAGGAACACCAATGGCGTAGGCAGGTTACTGGACCATTTCTGACACTGAGGCACGAAAGCGTGGGGAGCGAACCGGATTAGATACCCGGGTAGTCCACGCCGTAAACGATGGATACTAGCTGTTGGAGGTATCGACCCCTTCAGTAGCGAAGCTAACGCGTTAAGTATCCCGCCTGTGGAGTACGGTCGCAAGACTAAAACATAAAGGAATTGACGGGGACCCGCACAAGCGGTGGATCGTGTTCTTTAATTCGATGATAAACGAAGAACCTTACCAGGGTTTGACATCCTTGGAATTTTGCCGAAAGGCGAGAGTGCTTTATTGAGCCAAGTGACAGGTGTTGCATGGCCGTCGTCAGCTCGTGTCGTGAGATGTTTGGTTAAGTCCATTAACGAGCGCAACCCTTGTGAATAGTTGTATTTTTCTATTCAAACTGCCCCGGTAACGGGGAGGAAGGAGGGGATGATGTCAGGTCAGTATTACCCTTACACCCTGGGCTAGAAACACGATACAATGGTTAGTACAATGCGCAGCGAAGCCGCGAGGTGGAGCAAATCGCATCAAAGCTAATCTCAGTTCGGATAAGAGGCTGAAACTCGCCTCTTTGAAGTCGGAATCGCTAGTAATCGCAGATCAGCAAGCTGCGGTGAATACGTTCCCGGGTCTTGTACACACCGCCCGTCAAACCATGAAAGTCACCAACACCCGAAGTCCGATTCGTCGGCCTAAGGTGGGGGGGATGATTGGGGTTAAGTCGTAACAAGGTATCCGTACCGGAAGGTGCGGATGGATTACCTCCTTTCTAGGGAGAGTTATGCCAGAGAAACGAGTAATCTTTCTCTGAAGCTAGGTCGGTCCTGTTGTTGTGATGAGCTTACACAATGACATCGTTCCAATTTATTGGAACAGGACTAAGTTCAAAAAACACTTATAGTGCTGACGTTGATATATTGTACAACCAAATTGTTAAAGAAAAGACCTTCGGAGTAATCCGAAGGTCTTTTGTTAGTTGCTATTTATTTTGTCTTAACGTCCCGGGAAGAGAAGACTAAAGAACCAGGTGAGGATCATGGTGTGGAGGTTGACCATAACGACAAGTCCAAGAGCACAAGTGATGAAGGCCCATAGCTTATAGCGGTCATAGCTACCAATGCCAGATCCAAAGTTGTCTGCTACCCACTGATGCCAGCGGACAAACGCTACGCCAGCGATCAAAATTAGAAGGCCGACAAAGAATGTTCCGATATTAAATTCATACATGGGGCTTATTATACTCTTGCCACCAGAGTTAATCTACGATAAAATAAGTAAGTTCACTTGTAAGGGGATATAGCTCAGTTGGCTAGAGCACCTGCTTTGCAAGCAGGGGGTCCAGGGTTCGAGTCCCTGTATCTCCACCATATGGGGTGAACCAGGCGAAAGTCTGGAACACTCCACCAAGAACGTACCTTATCAGATCATGGACGCGGGCGCTTAGCTCAGTTGGCTAGAGCACCTCGTTTACACCGAGGGGGTCGGGGGTTCGAGCCCCTCAGCGCCCACCATGAATTGATATTACAATTAAGCATTTTCTGAATTATGGGCGATTAGCTCAGCTGGTTAGAGCGCGTCACTGATAATGACGAGGTCGGAGGTTCAAGTCCCTCATCGCCCACCAATTCAGAGAGTGCTTTTTTGTTTGGCAAAAATTAGTGTACGACAGGTGTTCGTAAGTGATGCTCTGCAAGATTAGCGATTGTTCCTAGCGAGTGAGGTAGGGCATGATGATGACCTTTGAGTTTATCTCGTATGGTTGGAAAGATCTCTGTAAATCGGATCGAAACGTGCCCCAGCTGTTGAGCTGTGTAGAGATTGGCTTCATGGCGGGCGACGACACTTTCGTTGGCGCGCCAGATATTAATTGATCCTTCTGTCAGGCGAGTGGTCTTGCCGCTTTCGTCGACTGCTTGAACGAGACTACTTGCGAAGCCCTTCTTTAGGCCCAGAGGTAATATTGCCTTTAGCATCAAGCTTTGGCGGCGGTTTAAGCTGGCAATTGCTTTACGGTCATCGTTGTCACCTTCCCAATCAGAGAGAAGTGTTTTTGATAAACCGTTTTCTTGATTCTCGGTAGTAAGGTAGCGGTCTGTATATTGTGCTTCCTTGTCTATATTATGAGCGAGATCGCGTAATTTGTAGCCCTGGTCATTAACGGCTTCGATAAGATCAATTCGAGGGATGATGATCTGTTTGTCTGGAAAATGCTGTTGGGCTAGTACCTTTGCCATTGTTGCTGCTGCCCATGCACCCATGGAGTAGCCCATTAAGCGAAGCTCCTGTCCGTCTTCAAGATCAAGAATATTATCGATAGCATCGAGCTGAATTTTCGCTAGTGGATCAAAGTCACCTCTAGCTACCGTAAATAGCTGAGGGAGAGATGGTTTGCCAGTTCTGGTGGCAAAAGGGTTGGCTGTATCCATACTCACCCCTGGTGTTTCGACATATACGACACGTGCATTCATTCGTGCAGCAAGTACTTCTGTGCGGGCCCGCTCTAATGTATCTGCGCGCGAGGCGAATGAGGCTGGCCATATGATAGTTTCTCCTTCTTGGTCAGATGGGCGACCGTCGGCAACGATTAGGCGGAGTGTTTGTTTGTTGGGAGAGGTGTAGGTGTCAGTGCGTGTCGTGACATGATCTGTAGATAGGTTAGCATTCCTATGATCAAGCTCGATAGTCTTCAGCCGATTCATATCGGAATAATACACCTTTTATATCAAAAAGTCAGCAACCATAATAAGTATAATCATCAGAGGTCCAGGAGTTTAAGGGGTGGATTAGGAATAATGACTATTTTTTATAAATAACTCTTGCAAAAACAACTTCGGTCGAGTATAGTTAAAAGAAGTTAAGCGAATGTTCAATTGAACCTCTGGCGATGTGTGATAAATAAGCAAATCGTAAGAGGTTTTATTTATTGCAAAAAATACAGCAAAAACCACTTTACAGCGAGTAAGACGAAGTGGTACGATGGGAAAGCTTGAGTGCAGACGAGGTGTTATCGGAAACGATAAATCGAAATGTGCCCTCAAGAATGTGAGAACACAGTTTTTTAACAATTTGGATGTAAGAAAGAAAATTTTTTAAAGATTGACGGCAGTAATTGTAATAAATGGTTATTACCAATTACTAGTTAAGTCAATGCATAAAAAGGTACTCAAGAGCACACAATGGATGCCTAGACGTATATTACCGAAGAAGGACGTGGAAGACTGCGAAAAGTCTCGGGGAGCTGTCAACAAGCTTTGATCCGGGAATATCCGAATGGGGAAACCCAGCACGAGTCATGTCGTGTTACCTGTCCCTGAATATATAGGGGATTTGGAGGGAACCAACCGAACTGAAACATCTTAGTAGGTTGAGGAAGAGAAAATAAATAATGATTTCCGGAGTAGTGGCGAGCGAAACGGAATCAGCCCAAACCTTACAAGTTTTCGCCTGTTTACAGGCGAATAAGTTGATAGACGAATACTTATAAGGGGTTGTGATATAACACGAGACCAAGTCAGAGAACTGAAGTTTACTTCAGGTATCTGATTTGCGATAACACTCTATCAGGTGTTAGTAAGGTAAGAAAACGGCGTGGTTAGCAGAATAGTTTGAATGACTAACCAAAGAACGTGAAAGTCGCGTATGCGAAAACGACGCTGACCTTATACGTGTTTTATCGAGTAGGGCGGGGCACGAGAAACCCTGTCTGAATCCGGCTGGACCACCAGCCAAGGCTAAATATAATATACGATCGATAGTGAACAAGTACCGCGAGGGAAAGGTGAAAAGAACCCCGGGAGGGGAGTGAAATAGATCCTGAAATTGTGTGCTTACAAGGTGTCGGAGCTCCATTTATGGGGTGACGGCGTGCTTTTTGTAGAACGATCCAGCGAGTTAATTTCTAGTGCAAGGTTAAGTCAAGTGACGGAGCCACAGTGAAAGCGAGCCTGAATAGGGCGAATTTAGTACTAGGGATTAGACCCGAAACCGGGTGACCTAACCATGAGCAGGTTGAAGCTACTGTAACAGGTAGTGAAGGACCGAACCGTCGTACGCAGCAAAGTGCTCGGATGACTTGTGGTTAGAGGTGAAATGCCAATCGAACTCGGAGATAGCTGGTTCTCCTCGAAATAGCTTTAGGGCTAGCGTCGCGTAATTCGTATGTAGGGGTAGAGCTCTGTAAAGGACTGGGGGGAGCAATCCTACCCACCCTTAACAAACTACGAATACTACATATTTTATCGCGGCAGTTAGAACGTCGGGGCTAAGCTCGGCGCTCGAAAGGGAAACAGCCCAGACCATCGTCTAAGGTCCCTAAATATACACTCAGTGGGAAACAAGGTGAGATTTCTTAAACAGCTAGGATGTTGGCTTAGAAGCAGCCATTCATTTAAAGAGTGCGTAACAGCTCACTAGTCAAGAGATCTTGCGTGGAAAATGTAACGGGGCTCAAGTGTATTACCGAAGACATGGATGTGCTATACCTGCGGGTATAGTGCGTGGTAGAGGAGCGTTCCTATCTGCAGTGAAGCCGCACTGGAAAGTAGCGGTGGAGCGTTAGGAAGTGAGAATGCTGGAATGAGTAACCATAAGACAGGTGAGAATCCTGTCGGCCGTAAGAGCAAGGTTTCCTGAGCCATGGTAATCATCTCAGGGTTAGTCGGGCCTAAGCCGAGGCGCATAGCGTAGGCGATGGACATCAGGTTAATATTCCTGAACCGGTTATAATTTGTACACTGTTCACGGCGGAGTAATCGAAGCGGATTCATGGTATGTATCCGTCCAACCTAGGGGGAACCTGAAGGGAGTGAAAGTTAGTCTTCGGACTGACGATTTCGGTGAGGACGCTGGCTAGAAAAGCAGGTGTACGCGTGATTATAGCCGCCCGTACCGCAAACCAACACAGGTGCTCGAGTCGAGTAGACTCAGGCTTACGAGAGAACCTTCGCTAAGGAACTCGGCAATACAGCGACCGTAACTTCGGGATAAGGTCTGCCCCCACATCTAACGATGTGAGCCGTGTTCAACTAACTTGGTGAGAGGTGGTTAGAATGAATAATTTGAGTGCATAGCGTTGCTTTAAAACAACGTTGTGTCAAAAACCTTTTTTTAAAATCACAATTTTTTACTGAGATAGACATAATCATGATTGATTAAATGTCATTATAGCGAAAGTTATAATGATTCTTGAGCACGACCTCTCGCATCCTTGGATGTGGGGGCCGCAGCAAAAGAGCCCACGGAACTGTTTACCAAAAACACAGGTCTCTGCTAATTCGAAAGAAGATGTATAGGGGCTGACTCCTGCCCGGTGCCGGAAGGTTAAGGGGAGTGCTTTACGGTGCGAACTGAAGCCCCGGTGAACGGCGGCGGTAACTATAACCGTCCTAAGGTAGCGAAATTCCTTGTCAGGTAAGTTCTGACCCGCACGAATGGAGTAATCATGTGGGCACTGTCTCAGCGAAGGACTCGGTGAAAGTGCATTGGCGGTAAAGATGCCGTCTGTCCGTACCAGGACGAGAAGACCCCATGGAGCTTTACTACAGCTTTACATTGATCCGGGTTACAACATGTGTAGAATAGGTGGGAGCCTTTGAAGCGGATACGCTAGTATTCGTGGAGGCGAAATGTGAAATACCACCCTTGTTGTGATCTTGATCTCACCGTTACCATTATCTGGTAACGGGACCGTGTATGGTGGGTAGTTTAACTGGGGCGGTTGCCTCCTAAAGAGTAGCGGAGGCGTTCAAAGGTTGGCTAGCTTCGGATGGAAATCGAAGTGATAGTGTATGCGCATAAGCCAGCTTGACTGTGAGGAGTACATTCCAAGCAGATACGAAAGTAGGAGCAAGTGATCCGCTGTACGTACATTTATGTACATGAACGTGGGATCGACAGCGCAAACGGATAAAAGTTACCCTGGGGATAACAGGCTTATAGCGCCCAATAGTTCACATAGACGGCGCTGTTTGGCACCTCGATGTCGGCTCATCACATCCTGGAGGGGGAGCACCTTCCAAGGGTTCGGCTGTTCGCCGATTAAAGTGGTACGCGAGCTGGGTTCAGAACGTCGTGAGACAGTTCGGTTTATATCCGGTACGGACGCAAGGAAATTTGACGAGATCTACCCCTAGTACGAGAGGACCGGGGCGGACGAACCTCTGGTGTATCGATTGTGGCCACCTGCCGCATTGTCGAGTAGCTAAGTTCGGAATAGATAAGCGCTGAAAGCATATTAAGCGCGAAACTAACTTGAAGATAAGATTTCCCTATGAGGACACAGAAAGACTATCTGTTTGATAGGCGCAAGGTGGAAGTGCAGTAATGTATGGAGCTAAAGCGTACTAATAGTCCCATCGCCTTTTTATGTCCTTGTCACCATTCGTTAATGCTTGCATTAACAGGGGTGATGAGGTAGACTTAACTAGTAATTGGTGTTAATCACCAATGTCAATCAATGAAAATTTCAACGATTACATCCAAACCCGTGTCCAATGTTTTGGACATCGAAGCAAGGTTTTGACCCACTGATCTCTTTATATCAGCGCAAAGCGTCTAAAACCTTACTTCGGTGCCCATGGCGCTGAGGAAATACCTGTTCTCATTCCGAACACAGAAGTCAAGCTCAGCAGCGGCGATTATACTGCCAAAAGTGGGAAACTAGCACGGTGCCGAATTATAAAGAGACCATCCTAATAGGGTGGTCTTTTTCTTTGTTGTATAATCCTTATGCTGCCTACCTCTGTTATGTCATGAGCTCATCATACTAACCATAAGTAGCATGGTAAAATAGAGGAGTATGCAGCTAAAACAAACAGTACGTTCGTTCGCCACTGCACTGTGGGCACTCCCTAAACGGTACACTATTCCGGCGGCAGTGTTTGTTATAGTCATTATCTTTTATATTGCGTTGTTCGTAATCGAAAAGCCGGTCACATTTTCATATGCGGCTAAAACCTGTGTTAATCGATTGACGTTCTTGCCCGATGCTCATGCAACGGCAGAAGGGAGTCATTACGCAGTTAAGCCGTCTGATGTTGTGAAAATTGGTAGCTTGCCAATCTTAGCGCGATCACTCTGTTTTACTCCAACTGAGGCGCCTCAAGTGGGGGTAAGTAAAGTAAGCTTTGCTCTGTCTGGGGGTGTGTTTGCCCGCCAAACGTTTGCCTTGCGGGTGCCAATGCCAGTGGTAGCTGACGTTGCTCCACTTAGTAAGCCAATTCCTGTCTCGCGACCATTGATGCTTAAGATGAGTGGTGGTGATGAAGTATTTAGCTATTCATTGAAGGTTAATGATAAAGAGACTGACTGCTCTACCGATAAACAACAGCTAGTATGTGATGTTGAAAAGTTGAGCCTCGCCCAAAGTCAAACGTACAAAGCTGAACTATTGCGCCATTTTGATAACAACGTAGTAACGGCACTTGCCAAGAGAGATATCCAGACCTTAGCGGCAACAACCCTAACTGACTCTTCGATCAAACAAAACGAGGTAGTGTATGCCAAGCCAACTGATATCAACCTAGTATTTGACAAGAAAATCGTTAAGATCACCGCGGAATTATACAAACTAGAAGGCGATAAGCAGACCAAGGTATCAACGACGACGGCGATTAATGAGACTGGTGCGACCATACAGCTGGCAGATCCATTAGTCCGCTCGACCGATTATCACTTGGTTGTCGATAAAATTGAAGCAACAGACGGCAGCAGCCTGGTGGAGCCATATCAACTACCCTTCAAGGTTTCAGGTGGGCCAAAAGTAACAGGGGTAAATGTTGGTTCGTATGGGGTAGCTATGGATGCTACTATAGTGGTAAGTTTTGACCAGCCATTATCGGATAAGCAGGATATTCAGAAATTTGTCGGTCTGACAGGTGGAGTAAGTCTAGTGGGCAAGAAGGCGAACCAGCTCATGGTGTCCCTTGCAGGGGTACCGCGATGTGGAGATTTTTCGATCAAACTGACGAATGATTTACAGAGTAATTATGATATTGGCGGGAATTCAGCCTGGAGTTTCTCTAGTCGAACGATCTGTCATACAATTAGCGCCTTTGGCACATCTGCTCAGGGGCGAGCGATGAATGCCTATTACTTTGGAGCTGGTACAACAACAGTCATGTACACAGGGGCAATTCACGGCAATGAGGTAAGTACAAAGTTATTGATGGATCGATGGATTCAAGATCTTGAAGCTAAAGCACGCTCGATTCCGGAAGGAGTAAAAGTCGTCGTTGTTCCGACAATTAATCCTGATGGCTACGCCCGCGGCACGCGAACCAATGCTAATAATGTTGATTTGAATCGAAATTTTGCCACTAGCGATTGGCAGAAGGATATCACAACAGTTAATAATCAACCTTTTCCCGGGGGTGGCGGAGAATCTGCGATGTCAGAGCCGGAAACACAGGCGATTGCCGCACTGGCACGCGCCTTGCGACCAAAAGTGATCCTTTCCTATCACAGTATTGGCGGTATGGTTGCGGCGAATCAAGCGGGTAATTCATCGAGTCTAGCGTCAATGTATGTGAGTAAATCTGGCTATGGTAATATCACAGGTCAATCGGACAGTACATTCGAGTACTCGATCAGTGGTACAGCGGACGATTGGTACGCGCAGGCAATTGGTGTACCAAGTCTATTGATCGAACTTGGTAGCCATAGCTATCATCAGTTTGAGCGTAACCAGGCGGCGATGTGGGCAACTCTTCAATAAATTATTGCTGCAACCGCAACATAACATAGGCATCTGAATGTTGGACGTGCACCAGTTCTTTCCCCGGTGTTGGTATGATCGTCATGAGGTCGTCATCGAGATTTGGGCAAAATGTTCGTAGCTGACGTAGCTGTTCAACCTGGCCTTCAAGCAACTCGACATGCTCTGGTTCAAGATAGCGCGAATGTTTTTTGCCATCCTCGCTGTTTGTGATGAGCGGGATGTAGTCATTAATATATTGAGTCTTCGGTCCATTGCCGGGTGTTAGACTAGGTAAGATTCGCCGGCCGAGTGCGTGAATAACAACCTCTTCTTTAATGCGTACACCTAGCGCGCCCTCAGTATGTCGCAGGCCAAGTGAAAGACGAACGAGTCCATTAGTGCTGTCGATGTAAGAATCCGCGCGACGAATAAGCCAAATCATAAATCCATTTGGATCATCTGCCCATTCGCTCATGAAGCGTTTTTGAAGGTCGAGAAGGGCTAGCTCTTGCTCTTCGATGGTTGGTGGCTCAGGGGTAAATTCCAGATTGTTAAGAATATGGTTACTGTTGTTGGAAGCCGAGTTGTGTTCAAAATGATTTGTCATGGCAATTAGTCTATCTATGTAGTATTGGCGTTATTATACAGCTAAATGTGTATATGTGAAGTCCGCCCTAGGATATGTGGTATATAATAGGACTATATATGTGTATGATATGTTCGGTGGCGTATGCGACGGCAGGAGTGGGGATGTTAATGACCGGTGGTCCTCTCGTGGCGGTTAATAGCACGAACGATACTGTAATGACCTCAAAAGCGACATTAAGTGCGCAGATAGTTAGCCTCCCACAGACACCAAGCGTCTTATCGACCGTTAAGGCACCGCGCCTCAGCGATCCACAGTGGCTAAAGGACCAGAATGCCGCTGAAGCTGCGGCAAAGGTAGCTCAGCAGGCAAATCGACGTACTGTGACATACAGCGTGACGACGAGAGGTGTTATCACTGCTAACTTAGTAGAATTTAAAGGTCAAGCGAACGCTAGTCTTAATGATAGTCGTGGCTGGTCACGACTTGGTGTTATTTTTCAAGAAGTCGCAAGTGGCGGTGACTTTACATTGGTATTAAGTGAAGCTTCGCAAATGACCAGCTTCTCTTCGGGCTGTGGAGTTGATTATAGCTGTCGCGCTGGACGCTACGTAATTATCAACCAGGATCGCTGGCAAGGTGCGACACCATCTTGGAATAATGCGGGCGGCTCATTACGCGACTACCGTCATATGGTGGTTAATCATGAAACAGGGCACTGGCTAGGTCATGACCACGCTTCTTGCACAGGTGTAGGACAGCCGGCACAAGTTATGCAGCAGCAATCAATCGATCTGCAGGGTTGTGCGTTCAATCCTTGGCCAACTGCGAGCGAACTTTGGTCATCTCAGCTAGGAATAGGTTTGTGATGAAGAAACTATTTCGGCCATCATTTGCAGTGCTGCGACGCCATAAAAAGCTAGTCATTCTTATTTCGATCGGTCTTATACTGATCATCTTTGCTTTATATGGCCTCTGGAGTCGGCAGCAATGGATGCAGTATCAGCCTTCGTACACGGCACAATATCAAGCGGTTAAGACATCATTTAATAAGCTCACAGCCAATCCTGTTGTTACTGACAAAGACAAAGAAACGGTGCTCAAGCAACTGACCGTAACTTCAGAGTCGATAGATAAAACCCAGGCAGCAATGTGCACTATTAATACATTGGTGGCATGGCAAGAGTCGGTGATAGCCTCACTGAAGCAAGAGCGCCAGCGTTGCTCTGAACAACAAACAAAGCTAGTTAGCCTTAACCAAGAGGTCAAACGAGCTGTAGTGTTTGTGAATGATGATGATGTGACCGCCAAGCTATTGAAAGGCCTCTCGCAGGTAGATGAAGTGACAGATGGCGCGTGGCAAGAGCAGGTGAATGTATGGCAAGCGAAAAGTCAGGCTATCGAGAAAATAACGGTTAGTAAGGATTTTAAGCCCGTTCAACAGTTGGCGGTGCAAAAAACAGCGGCAGTGGCAACGGCTTGGCAAGGTGTTATAGCGGCACATGCGGCAAAAGATAAACAGAAGTACGTGGCTGCTCAAGCCGGGCTTGCGGCCGCGTACGATGGGTTGGACGGCATTGCTGTCGCAACCGCAGAGATAATAGAGACAATCGCCAAAGCGGTAGAAAAAGACTATCAAATGGCTTTCTAGATAACGAGTTCTCCTATATAAAAAACGACCAATCTCGCAGATGTGGTCGTTTTAATTTGAATCAAATTTGGATTCAAACAGGTGCGTATTTATAATATCGCACCATCTGGATATGTGCAACAGTATAAATACAATAAAAAAGTGCTTATGTACATATTGACAAAATGGCTATGCTATGCTAATATAAAAACATACACATAGCATATGTGAGGTAATAACCGAGGTGGAGACCCCGGATAAGAGGAGAATGAACCCATGGCTGGAACAAAAGCTGGTGGCCAGAAAGCGGCTGCAAAGAACTTAGCAAAAGATCCAAACTTCTACGCGAAGATTGGCGCAAAGGGTGGCCGTCTTGGTCATACTGGTGGTTTTGCTGCTAACCCTGACCTAGCTCGTATCGCTGGTGCAAAGGGTGGCCGTATCTCACGCCGCAAAAAAGTCGTTACTGACACTGCAGCCTAATTAGGCTAAGAATGAAAATACCCCAGAGGATCCTCTGGGGTATTTTTTAGTGTAGCGTGTATCGCCGTAAAGCGCAGATCCGGGCTTCGTTGACTCGCCACTGTGTATGGCAAGCGACACATTTATAATGTTGCGTTTTCGTCTGGACCCCTGTTGCTTGGCAGTTAGGACAGGTACTGCGCGCATGAAGCCAGTCGCGGTAGGTGTCGAGCGATTCCTGAACAATTGATTCACTAATTGACGAGTCGTAGCGACCGCTTAGGTTCTTGCGGGCGTATTCCCACGCATCCCGCTCCATTTCGATCAGTTGAATATCTTTGGTGTAGGTGTTATGACCAAGCAGCGCATGACCAACTTCATGGAGAAGTGTTGCTGTATCGCTAGATGCACTGGGATAGTAAAGTGTCATTTCTTGAGGTGACCAGCGGAAATCGTCACCAGATTTAAAGGTGAGCTGCGGGTAGTCTGTCTGTAATTTAGCGACGAGTGAGGTAATCGACGGCATAGTAGTAGCATCCATACAGCACTGCTTCTTCGGGGTGCTTGGCTTGAATCATTTCAGGGCAAGGAATATGTGAAGGAAGCTGCTCAGTTAGTAGTGATTTTAGCTGATCACTGTAGTGGTCGAAATAAGTGCCAATACTACCGCCAATAATGATAATGTCGGGTTGAATTATTGGAATCATTGCCAAAAAACCTTGGCAGATACGGTCTGCAATGTCATTCCAGATAGCAGGATCAGTAATGTCCCGGGCGTATTGTCCGTAGATTTTATAGATAGCCTGACCAGAGGCAAAACTCTCCCATTCGTGTTCTTCACCATTATATTCCACTAATGCCCGTCCACCCTCGCTGTGGCGCAAACCTTCATCAATATGGCCGTTAGTGATAACGCCAGTGCCAATACCGGTGCTGACTGTGACATATAGCGATGAGGTAGGAATAGGGTCGAGTGAGCGTGTTTCGGCGAGTCCTGCGAGATTGGCGTCATTTTCAATGACGATTGGCGCATCACCAAGGACACCTTGAAGCGCCGTCTGAGCATCGAAGTTCTTCCAGCCTAAATTATTGCACCAGATTGCCACACCGTCTTTGATAATGCCAGGCAGGGCAACAACAACAATATCGACATGAGCAGCACCATAGGTATCTTGCAGTGTTTTACGGAGAAGTGTGACGTATTCATTTTGGTCAGGCGGGGTAGGAAATTTGATCGTTTCCTGTAATTCGCCTTGTTCATTAAAACTGGCGATTAGGGTTTTGGTCCCTCCGGTGTCGACGGTCACTAACATGTACGTAGTGTAGCATATTCATGCCAAGTTGTGCCGTCGATTCAAAAGGAATATACTAGAGTAAAGTAAGTGAGGAGTAACCGGTAATGGTACGATCGAATCAGGGTGGTTCAGTACTAAGTTTTCTAATCATAGGCGGGGCGCTTATCGTGCTTTTGATTGGTGGCGTTTATTTTATTCGTACACGCGCTAATGACACGATTGCGCAGGCTACAACAGATCAGAAGCAGTCTAATAAATCGGATGAAGCCGCGACATCGACAAAATCAGACGAGCCAAAAACTAAGACGCAGCCCGAGAAGGCAAAACCAGAAACAGCTAGTCCGAAACCGCAACCAACACCGTCGACGCCGCGTCCAGCTCAGTTGCCACAAACAGGTCCTGCGGAGACTGTTGTTGCGATGCTTGGGGCTGGGTTGCTCGCTGGTTCAGCGACAGCCTATTATCGCTCTCGTGAACGCCGCGTAACACTTTGACTTCCGCTCCTCTCTGGGGTACAATGGAAAAGATCTAGGAGTGCTATATTTAGCGTGCTTCAGAAATATCAATTAAGGAAGGAGTCTATCTAAGACTTATGGCAACAAAAGCCACAATAACAATGGATGATTTGCTCGCTGCCGAAGGTGACAGCGTTAAGCAACTAACAGCAGGAGAAGTAATTACCGGAACGGTTCTTAGTCTTCGTAAACACGAAGTACTGATCGATCTTGGCGCCCAAGGTGTTGGTTTCGTACCACGCCGCGAGGTTGGATTCTCTCGTGCATTAAAAGAAGGTGATGAAGTTACAGCTAGCGTCGTTGATGCCGAGCTTGATAACGGCTACTCACTACTATCACTTCGTAAAGCTGCGAAAGATCGCGGTTGGGATGAAGTGGCTGCAAAAATGGACGCTGGCGATATTATCGACGTGTCTCCATATGACGCAAACCGCGGTGGTTTGTTGGTTGAATACGAAGGTGTTCGCGGGTTCCTACCTGTGTCACAACTTTCAGCAGAACACTACCCACGTGTTGGTTCAAGCGACAAAGATGAAATCTTGCAACGTTTGAACAGCCTTGTTGGTCAAACACTTAAGGTTCGTATTTTGGACTGTGACCGCAAAGCTAACAAACTTATCTTTAGCGAAAAAGAAGCTATCAAAGACGGCCTTGCTGCTCGATTTGAAAAACTTGCTGTTGGTGACAAGGTCACTGGTATCGTTACTGGTGTTGTTGACTTCGGTGTATTCGTTAACGTTGAAGGTATCGAAGGTTTGGTACACATCTCAGAAATTAGCTGGGAACGTGTGAGCAACCCAAGTGACTACGTTAAAGTTGGTCAAACTATCGAAGCGAAAATCATTTCAATCGATAAAGACCGCCTTAGCCTAAGCATGAAGCAGCTTACTCAAGACCCATGGCTTGATGAAGTTGAACAATTCAAATCAGGTGCTGAAGTAGAAGGTACAGTAACTCGTATCACTCCATTCGGTGCATTTGTACAGATCAGCCCAGCTGTTGAAGCTCTGGTTCACATTTCTGAACTTGGTGACGGCAACGATGTTGATCCAGAAAAAGTCTTTACATTGAACGAGCGCAAATCATTTACTGTGCTTGATATCGACAAAGACAACCGCAAGATTTCACTAAGTCTTGCTGACAAAAAGAAGAAATAGACCTATCGAGAGATAGTATAATTCCGTCACGAGGGTGACGGGCAGAAAGGAGCTTTCCGATGAGCCAAGAAAAAGTACTTGTTGTCGCTGACTCAATTACTGTTGGTGAATTAGCTGAAACGCTTAATTTGCCCGTCACCACTTTGATTGGTGAGTTGTTTAAGAACGGTATCGTTGCAACCATCAATCAACGAATTGATTTTGAGACAGCCACAATTATCGTGGAAGAGCTCGGCTTAGATGTCGAGTTGCAGAAAAAAGAGGCCGCCACGGCCACTGAACGTAAGGTTCATGAGCTATCCGACCACGCTATTGAACGTCCGCCAATCGTCGCCGTCATGGGTCACGTTGACCACGGTAAAACAAGCTTGCTTGATGCCATTTTGGCACAAAAGGTTGTCGATGGTGAAGCTGGCGGTATTACCCAGCATATTAGCGCGTATCAGACTGTTCGCAAGAACCGTTCAATTACGCTACTGGATACTCCGGGTCACGAAGCCTTTGCTGCGCTTCGCCAACACGGCGCAACACTTACCGACGTAGTCATTATCGTTGTGGCCGCTGATGACGGCGTGATGCCTCAAACTGTTGAAGCGATTCGCTTTGCACAGACAGCAAATGCCAAGATCGTTGTTGCTATCAACAAGATGGACAAAGAAGCGGCTAACCCAGGCCTCGTAAAGGGTCAACTCGCGGAACGCGGTGTGATTCCTGATGATAAGGTTTGGGGTGGTACGGTTCCTATGGTTGAAGTCAGTGCCAAGACAGGTCAGGGTGTCGATGAACTCCTCGATACCGTTCTACTCGTCGCTGATATTGAAGAGCTTAAGGCTGATACTGATGTTCCAGCCGAGGGGCTTGTGATCGAATCACACATGGAGACGGGTCGTGGTTCTGTTGTTAGTCTCTTAGTTGAACAGGGTGAGCTAAAGCCGGGTCACTTTATGGTGGCCGGTACGGCGTACGGTAAAGTCCGAACTTTGCTTGATTACGCTGGTAAAACACTTCGCGCGGCAGGTCCATCAACGCCTGCAACCGTGACTGGCTTTAAGGAATTGCCACAATTCGGTGATATCTTTACGATCGTTAAAAGCGAAAAAGAAGCTCGTGCAATTACCGCCCACGCCAAAATCGAGCGTGAAAAGAACGCCGCTAGCACTAACGTGACTGGTGCCGATCTTTTGAAGATGATGAATCAAAAATACGATTCACAGGATCTGAATGTGATCATCAAGGCCGATGTTCAAGGGTCACTGACCTCTGTTATGGATAGTCTTCGCTTGGTTGATACTGAAGGTGAAATTCGTCTTCGTATTATCGGTAGCGGTGTTGGTAGCATTACTGAAAATGACATCCGTCTTGCTGCCGATGAAAACACTATCATTTATGGCTTTAACGTTGAGCTACCGCCAGCCGTCAAGCGTCTGGCGATGCGTGACAAGGTACAGGTCCGTATCTACAAGGTAATTTACGAACTTCTCGACGATGCACGCAGCTCAATGGAAGCCATGTTAGCACCAGAAGTAGTTGAAACCGAAATTGGTAAACTAACTATCAAGGGTATCTTCCGTACACTTAAAGACGAAGTTATCGCCGGTGGTGAAGTCACAACTGGCAAAGTGGTCTCTAATGTCCTTGCCCGCGTCAAACGTGGCGATGAAATCCTCGGTGAAGTTGAAGTTACCAAGGTTCAGCGTCAGCAGCAAGAAGCTAAAGAAGTCTTTGAAGGTGAAATGTGTGGTATTTCTTTGAAAACCACCAAAAAACTTCTGCTTGAAGAAGGTGACAAGCTTGAACTATTCACTCGTGAACTAGTGAAGCGAACCCTCAAGTAACATAACCATGTTGTAAAAAAGCGAGTACAGTATATAGTACTTGCTTTTTTATTGTATTTATGCTAGTATATTAGGTATAAACACGGCAAAAACAAAATAAATTTTATCTAGAAAGTATTTCGATGTCAGTAGATTACGAAACACAGTCAGCAACTTTTTATCCTGATATGAATCTTGATACAGTTTATGATGCTGAAATTGTAAACGAGCAAGATGATAACTCTCATGAATCAGCATTTGACCTGTCGATGGTAAAGGTCAGTGAATATTTGCCAAAAAATACCTTTTCGTTTTCAGAACTTGAGGATGACCAGACTGGCGGATATATGGTTGGCGTCGCTTTTATCGGCAAAAACCAAAAACATAATGAGTTATATCTCGAGAATTTAAAGAAAAACGTCACTTTAAGTGGTAATAATGACCCTGAGTCGCTTGCTCTCGGGCTAGACTCCCAGGCATATCTACCTACTTTGCAAGCTTCGTATGAAGATGACGCCACATATTTCGATCATCCTACCTCGTATATGATTGATACTAAGGGCAACTTGATGTGGAATGTAGGAAACGAACGGGATGAGTCTATTGCACTTGTGCTTGTGCGCGGCAATGGGGAAATTGAGCAGCTTGGCCAAGGTGATCACTCAACATCGTCTGGCGTAGTAACCGATCTTGCTGCTGACGATGAGCTATATATGTTATCAAATACATTGCTCGCATCTATGCGGGATACGGACACTTTTAACAAAGCGACCTTTGAAGGCATTATGGATGATACGCAGTTTTCAGTTCCAGCTGATATGGTACGTGTCGCATTTAATGAGGCGGTAACTGGTAAAGCTGCAGAGTCAATCGAAGAAAATGATAGCGATAATGATACGGACGCGGTATCGCGTACGGTTTCAGCGCGCAGTCAAAGAGCACGCGCGTTACGAGAGAGCTTAGGCTTGCCGCCAACCGCAACAGCGGCTGAAGTTAACCATGCTAAATACATGCAGCGGAAAGAGCGTCGTGAGCAAGCTTCATCAAGCTCTAGTATTGGTGTAGACGAGCTCTTTTCGGCGGATGAACCAGAAGTATCATCAACATCTAGTCATGCATCTGCCAGTTCATTTCAAGAGAATCGCAGAGTAATCATCCCGGCTCTGCCTGATCATCAGCCAACTAACCACCTTAGTTATTCTGTAGAGACAGAACAGTTTGTAGATAAGCTAACTTGGAAAGATAATCTACGTCACCCATTGGCGTTCCTTGCGAGCCGGCTTGATGCGGCGCGGGTTATTCATCAGAATAAGCTCGAGCAGAAGTATTCAGGCGAACAGTTGGCAGAGCGTAACAGGAAGCAGGAAAAGGGCATTAAGGTTGCTCTTGGTGCTGTCGGCGTCGCACTGGTTGCTGTCGCTGCTTATAAACTTGGCACCTACGAAACACATGGACTAATCGATCCGTCAACTGTACCAGTCGACAATGGTCGACTCTCAACCGACCCTATCCCATTAGTCGATGCTGCGGCTGAAAAGGCGCGTCAAATTGCTGCTCAGCATACTGAGATTCTTAACTCCCCAGTCCAGATTATTCCCGAGGGCGGCGGTGGTGATGCTTATGCGTTAGCCAATGGTGCTGAACCTTCAGTGTGGCGTAATAATCAAGATGAGTTCATGCGTTTATTCCCAGGTGAAGGTTATCGCATGGATGACGGTAATGTTGGCTTCTCTCATCCTGGCGAACTCAGCGATGCAGCCAAAGAATACTGGGCTAAAAAGTTTGGTAAGTGGCTTTAGGCCGACACGTTCGGTATACTAAAGCCAGATGTTAATGAAAAGAGGGTAAAAATGTTTCAACTTGATGATAAATTCCTACAAGAACTTGGCCTAGACCAGTTGCCTGAACATGAAAAACAGGCGTTTAAAGATCATATCTATAGTCGATTGGAAATCGAGGTTGGTACACGTTTGTCTGATGGGCTTAGTGAAGCACAACTTGCTGAGTTTGAGTCATTTGTTGATCGTGATGATGAAAAAGTGACGGCTTGGATTGCAACCAATGTTCCTGATTACCAAAATGACCCAAGTTATCAGCAGCTTACTGCGAGTGTGCCTGAGGGCGTTAACCAGGCAGCTGTTATGGCTGAGTATGCCTCACTTAAGTGGCTGAGTATGAATCGTCCTGATTACCGTCAGGTGGTGGCAACTGTGCTCGATGAGCTAAAGCGTGAAATTATTGGCAACCGTGATGCTATTCTAGGAGCTGATCAGGCAGCGTAGCCGCGAAGGTAGGCTTCGCTAGTCATCTGGCGGCCACTTGGAGCAATCAGCTCATCAATCGATAAATAAGCACCGTCTTGGCATAGAACGTCGAGCGGTGTTTTTTGTTGGTCACTAATATGGGATTTTATGATAATAACGGTATTGCCGTCGATAGTTAGTTTGCTTTTTGGAAAACCGATGTGGGCACGAATGATTCGCTCGGCCTGAGGCGCTGTTAGTGTTGAAAGATCGAGATTCGTACTATTTTTTTCAAGTAGCTGGCAGTAGCTTGCCGCGGCTTCATTTTGCGGTGTCGCGTGCAACGATCCGTTAGTGATCCCAGGGAGAGACTCGAGGAGAAGGTTAGTGCCAATATCTGCGAGGGCATGATAGAGTTCGGGGCGGGTTTCGGTGCCCTGGAGAGCGTGTTCTTTGGCTGTATATACTGGTCCAGCATCCATACGGGCTGACACCTGCATGATCGAGACACCAGTGACTTTATCGCCATTTTTAATAGCTGATTCGATCGGCGACGGTCCACGATATTTTGGCAAAAGTGAAGGGTGGACGTTAATAATACCGGGCGTGAATAGATCAATAATAGACTGCGGAACAATTTTACCGTAACTTACGAGTACACCGGTGACCTGTCCGAGGGCTCGGACATCATCGATGATGTCCGTGAGCGTTTGTGGCTGCCAAACGGGGATATTATGACGCGTGGCGAGAGCCTTGACGGCGGGTGCGACGAGTTGTTGGCCGCGACCTTTTTTACTGTCAGGCTTTGTGACGACAGCGGCAATAGTGTAGCCAGCTTCGATCAAGCCCGTAAGGGCGGTGAGGCTAAAGTCCTCAGTCCCAAAGAATATGATTTTCGTGGATATGTTCGTCATAATCGAGTGGTTGAAGATCGCCTTTCTCGTCTAGAGTGTAAAATGCATCCGTCTGGTCTTTGATGTGATCGATAAAAAGAATACCGTTGGTGTGATCAACTTCGTGCTGAATTACGCGAGCCAAAAAGCCATCGGCTTTAAAACGTACTTCTTCGCCTGCAAGATTGAGGGCTTTGACACGAATCTTGGTATGGCGTGGGACCATACCGTAGACACCACCGACACTGAGGCAGCCTTCGTGCTCGCTAATGATGTCACCTTCATATTTTACGATTTCTGGGTTAATCAGCGGGCTAAATTCGCGAACTGATTTATCATCGAAGTCGTTCCGAATAATGACAACGCGTTCCATATGATCAACCTGAACAGCAGCGAGTGCGGCGCTGATTTCGTGGGGACGAGAATCCTCCCAGTCGATTGATGCAGTAGTCATGTCATCGATCAGCTTGACCGTGTCATCGGTAATGACGTGAACTTTGGTTGATTTTGCCCGAAGATGAGGGTTGGGCAGGGTGATGATGTCTTCTTTTTTCATTAGACTTATTATACCGAAGATGAGCGATAAAGAACAGAGGTGAACTATAGAAGGCTAATTGGATCTAGCTCGTACTGCCAATGCGTTGCAGGCAGGTGTTCGAGGAGCGCAACTAAATCAGCTCGTTTCGATGACTTGATCGTTAGTTGCCAGCGGTAGGTATCGCGCTGACGTTCATAGAAAGCTGGAGTTGGTCCTAGGATTTGAACCGTATCAGTAGCAACTGTCCGCAGTTCGCGGGCGAGCTTTTGAGAATTTTTGATCGCTGCTGCTTCGGTTTTATAGATACAGGTTAATTTGAGCAAGTGTACGAATGGAGGGAACAATGCCCGTCTGCGCTCCGTGAGAGTGGCTGCATAAAAATCTGTATAGTTTTGGGCCAAGCCATCGACCACTGCTGGGTGAGTGGGTTGGTAGCTTTGAACAATAACATTAGTCGCGTGGTTTGAACGTCCAACACGTCCGATCACCTGTGCTAACAACTGAAAGGTACGTTCACCGGTGCCGTAGTCGGGAAGGCTTAATCCGCTATCAGCCTGAATAACACCAACGGTTCGAAGATGAGGTAGATCTAAGCCTTTGGCGATTACCTGTGTGCCAATAATAAGGTCGATGTCCCCGTCGTATAATTCTTTATATTTTTGTTCAATTGATTCACCGGATTCACTGTCACCATCAAAGCGCATAATTGTTTTTTGCGGAAAAAGTTTACGTAGTTCCGATTCGATGAGCTTTGTACCAATGCCCTTGTGGATGATGTCGGCCGCATGACATACGGGGCAGCTCGTCGGTACGTTTTCTGTGATACCACAGATATGGCAACGCAAATGATGCTTATCGGCATGGAGCGTGAGAGGTACGAAGCAGCGAGAGCATGTTGCTGACCAGCCGCAATTTTCACACAAAGTTGTCGATGCGCTACCGCGACGGTTATGAAATACGAGTCCTTGTTTGCCACTGGCAAACGTTTCGGTGAGTTGGGTTAGTAGTGCATCGGATAAGAAGCGATGTTGTTTAAAATTAGCACGTTTTGTCATATCAACAAGAGTAATAGTTGGCGGTACAGCATCGTGACGGGCTCTTGCGGACATGGTGATAATGGGGCGATTAGCCTGCTCGGCAAGATAGTAATCCGTTACGGCAGGTGTCGCGCTGCCCAGAACTACTTTTGCACTTTGGTAGTGTGCTAGCATGCTAGCGGCGCGAAGCGCGGAATAGCGTGGTGACTGTTCTTGTTTAAAGCTTGGCTCATGCGCCTCATCGATAATGATCAGGCCGACATTTGCAAGTGGCAGGAAAAGTGCAGAACGCGGGCCGACGGCAACGCGAGGCTGTGTGCTGGCAAGACTTTCTCTCCAGGCAACATGCCGCTCGGCTTCTGTTTGGCGAGAGTGGGTAAGGATAATGTCATTAAAGTGATGCGAAAATTCATCGACTAATTGAGAGGTAAGGGCGATTTCAGGGACCAATAGGATGACTGATTGGCCACGAGCTAGTGTTCGCTTGGTGAGCTCGATATAGACATGTGTTTTACCTGATCCAGTCACGCCGTGAAGCAGTGCAGTACCGGGTGACATTGATTCAACGGTGTTGATAGCGGCTTCTTGATCCGAAGTGAACACAATAGTTGTTCGGTTACGTAAGGCTTCGCGTTGGACAGTTGAACGTGCCCGTCGCGTTTTTTGTAGTCCACGAGGCAGAATTGTTTGCAGTACGGTTGCAAGATGCGTCGCGTAATATCCGCTCATCCATAGGGCAAGCTGAACAAGCGGTTCCGGCAACGGTTGAGGCTCGATGACAGACGTGATCGGTTTAGTGTCATAGGTCGGTTTGGTGACCTTTCGAATGACAATTCCGACGAGTGATTTTTTACCCACTTCGATAGTGACTAGCTGTCCAATTGATAGGCTTACTTCTGAGGCGTAGGTAAAAGTCGCGCTATTGGCACGAATAATTTGATTTGGCGCCACCTCGTAGTAGTACATATGACTAGTATACTGCCTGCCGCATTATAAATGGACAGGTCAGTGATGTGGCTCGCCACAAAGTGGTTATGCTGATAGAATAAAGATATGTATTTTGAAAGTCGGGCTGAAGCCGGGCAGCGATTAGCTGACGAGCTTGTAGCCAGGTACCGTTATGAGAACTGTGTGGTGGTGGCGCTAAGCGACGGTGCCGTTCAGGTTGGTGAGCAGATCGCTGCTGCACTGCACTGTCTCCTGACAATGTTGTTAGTTGAAGATATCGCGATTCCTGGTGAGGGATTAAGTTTTGGTGGTGTATCACAGACAGGCGCGTTCACCTATAACGGTGAGTTTAGTGATGGTGAGATTGAAGAGTATGCTAGTGAATTTCACGGTTACCTTGAGGAGCAGAAGCGGGTGGCATTCCAAAAGATTAACCGTTTGCTCGGTGACGGTGGTGTGATTGACCATGACATGTTGCGTGAGCATGTCGTTATCCTGGTAGCTGATGGGCTTGATAGTGGTGCGGCGCTTGATGTCGCAATCGATTTTCTTAAACCGGTTCGCATTCAGCGTTTGGTGGTTGCAACACCGGTGGCATCGGTTGGTGCTGTCGACAAGCTTCATATGTTAGCCGATGAGCTACATATTCTGGATGTAAAGGAAAATTACATGGGGACAAATCATTATTACGAAACAAACGATATCCCTACGCACGAGGAGACAATCGCAAAAATCAACGAAGTTGTCTTAAATTGGCGGTAATCAGACTTGTCAGAATGATGTAAAAAAGTGTACAATAACAAGAACTAGGGAGCACCAGCAAAGCAAAGGAAATTATGTTAGACGTTTTTATTACCTCAAGAGTACGCCGAAAAATTGTAGTGGTATATGCAAAATATCCAGATTTTCACACGCACGTTCGAGGCCTCGCCAAACTTATTAAAGAAGATCCGGGCAATATTCAGCGCGAACTGAAGCGATTGGAAAAAGTTGGCTTTCTTGGCTCTGAGAAGCAAGGTAACACAAAGATCTATTCGACAAACAAACAGTTCCCAATCTTTAAAGAACTGCAGAGTATTGTTATTAAATCGCAGCAACATGCGAGTCGCCCAAAACGCTCTGCTGATCTGTAATGTCTCTGTTTGAGCAACTATTAAAGGCACGAGGTCTCGAAAATGAGACTCGTGATCTTTTTTTATCTCCACAATATGACGCCAAGCATGATCCATTTTTGCTACCTGACATGCAGGCGGCGGTAGAGCGCCTAGTGCAAGCAAGGGAACGTCAGGATAGGATTACTATTTACGGCGATTACGATATTGATGGCCTGACGGCAACTACGGTGTTGCTTGATGCCTTCGAATCATTTGGGTTTAAATCTGTCGATGCTTTTATCCCAAATCGTTTTGTTGAGGGCTATGGCCTAACAATTGATGCAGTCGAGCGGATTGCGGCGGAAGGTGCTCAGCTAATTGTTACCGTAGACTGCGGTAGCTTAAGTGAGAAAGAAATTATTCGCGCTAATGAGCTGGGAGTTGATGTGATTGTTACCGATCATCATAATGTTGCGCCCGTGCAGCCGCCAGCTATTGCGGTGATTAACCCAAAACGACCCGACCATGACTATCCGTTTATTGATTTGGCTGGTGTTGGCGTGGCGTTTAAATTGGTCCAGGCGCTACAAACTCGTCTCGATGGGTTGCCAATCGGGCATGAGAAATGGCTACTGGATCTCGTAGCCTTAGGTACCGTTTGTGATGTCGTGACACTGGTGGACGAGAACCGTGCCAATGTCTATTGGGGTCTTAAGGTGCTTGCTCAGACGCGTCGGGCTGGCCTGAAGGCTTTGATGGCAGTTGCCGCAGTCGAGCCCGAGAAGGTGAATGCTCGCAGTCTTGGATTCGGGCTGGGACCACGCATGAATGCATCGGGTCGTTTAGAAACAGCGCAACATGCGCTTGATATGTTGCGGGCGGTTGAGCCAATGGCAGCGCTGGAAAAAGCCCAACAGCTGGATCTGTTAAATCAGTCGCGTCGTGCAGACCAGGACAAGATTTTTAAAGCGGCCATTATTCAGGCTGAACAATATAAAGATGATCCCGTGCTGGTGGTGAGTCATCCTGATTGGAACCATGGAATTATTGGCATTGTTGCTGCGAAATTGCTTGAAAAATATAAAAAGCCCACCTACGTTTTACAAGAAATGGGCGAGCAATCAAAAGGCTCAGCCAGGAGCTACGGTGACTTTAGTGCGGCTGATGCTATTCGTGCGAGTGACGATATTATCACGAAAGGTGGTGGCCATAAATTAGCAGCAGGTGTGACGCTGCCCACGGAAAATATTGCCGCTTTTCGTGCTCGGGTGAATGAATTTTATCGATCGCAAAATCTTTTTAATCAAGCAGCACTACTATTACCAAAAGCTGATGTTACAGTCGCAAATTTTAATGAAGTTGACGAGTTACTTTTGCAACAACTAGAGGCACTCGAGCCATTTGGAAACGGTAATCCTGAGCCAGTCTTTAAAAGTGAAGGTGTACTGGTGACGCATTTGCGACGGATGGGTGCTGATGCGCAGCACGTCAAGCTGACTATGCAAGATAATCAGCAAAACAAGATGGAATTTTTAGCATTTAACGCGCCTGAATCATTCTTTGTTGAGCCAGGTGAGTATGTGACGATTTGGTTTCAACCGGGCGTTAACGAATGGCAAGGACGACGAACTATCGAAGGTCGACTGTTGCATCTCGAAGCAGAGTAGGACAATTTACTGCTCGGTGGTAAGGGTTGTTATGATAAGATGGAAGCATAAACATGATGGCGGTGAAGTGTATTCTAGAGTAATTAAAAAACGAGACGGTTTTACGATCGTTGAGTTACTGATTGTTATTGTTGTAATTGCTATCTTGGCGGCTATTACTATTGTTGCTTATAATGGCATTCAAAATAGGGCAAACGACACTGTTGTTCAGTCCGACATGAAGAGCTTTGGTACAAAACTGGAGCAGTATTACATAGAGAACGGGCGATCACCTGTGAGCGTATTAGAGCTAGCAAGTATTGGCTTTCCGTTTGCTGTCGGGTCGTACCAAGCAATTATCTACTGTACGGATGATCAAGGCAACTTTGGTATATCTGGCCGGAGTACTGCCGTGCATGGTTGGTACTATACGCATGCCAAAGGGACTGTCTCTAGCGCCTCAATAGGTGGTACGGCAGCGCAAACTTGCACAAATATGGGAATTTCTCCGTATACATTTGCGACATGGGGAAACCTTACCACGAAAAGCTGGTAGGGTTGATATGGTCATTTTTGACCTTCGTTCTTGTCTGGGGTACAATCAAAGAATCATAAACGGGATGGGCAATGCGAAATAAAAAACAAACAGGCTTTACAATCGTTGAACTGCTGATTGTTATTGTTGTAATTGCTATCCTGGCCGCTATTACTATCGTTGCTTATAACGGCATCCAGAATCGAGCCAATAATACTCAAGTTGTATCGTTAGTGCGGGGATATGTGACCGCAATCGCCGCCTATAATGCTGAGAAGGGCGCTTATCCTACGGGAACTTCTTGTCTTGGGGTGGGCTATCCGGGCGGAACCTGCCATTACGATGGAGGTATGTACAGCGAAAATAACGGCAACTTTAATACCGTTGTGCTTAAAGACTATATGTCGCAGCCACCAGCGATACGATCGGTGCATTCGCCAATTAGCGCTAAATGGGTAGACACTGCTTTTTATACATGGAATAACGCCTCTTATAATCCGACTGGTGCTGCGATTGCGTTTGCGCAGTACGGTACAGCGACCTGCCCGCAAATCGGAAGCCTCAGGGCGTTGACGCACAGTAACTTTACAGATGGCTCGGGTATATGGTGCCGCTTCGCACTTGATTAATTGCGCCTGTTGCACTCTTGCACTATCTCTGTTACAATAACAACATTATGGTACAAGTAACACGTAAAGATGAACGCGAAGCGAACGAAAATATTATTCGTCGTTTCAACCGCAAAGTTTTGCAGAGCGGCGTACTTGCAGAGGCTAAGGCTTCTATGCGATTCGCTAAACCTCTTAGCAAGACTGAGCGTCGTGCAAAGGCGATTATTCGCAAAGAGCGCAAAGCTGATAAATTAGCTAAAGCCCGTTTAGGACTACGCTAAACAATGGCGCTAAAACAGCGCATTACTGACGATCTTAAAGCCGCTCTTTTGGGCGGCGATCGTTTTGTAGGTGAGACGCTTCGTAATCTTAAAGCCGCGATTTTGAACGAGGAAGTTGCGCAAAATAAACGCGAAGAAGGTCTGGATGATGCAACTGTCGAACAGATTATTGCTCGTGAAGTAAAAAAGCGTAATGAAAGTATTAAGCTGTATATTCAGGGCGATCGCAACGATTTAGCTGAAGTTGAGCAAAAAGAAGTCGATGTTATTAAGGTTTATTTGCCAAAACAATTAACCGAAGACGAGGTCAAAGCTATTGTTGATGCAGCTATTGCACAACTTGGCGCGGCCGGTATGGCTGACATGGGTAAAGTTATTGGTGTTGTGAAGTCAAAAGTAGGCAATACAGCTGATGGTGCGCTTGT
>DASVHL010000074.1:0-21525 GCA_036382575.1 Saccharimonadales bacterium (SeqCode)
ATCTGATGGCGCCATTGTGTTTGAGGGTGACGAATCAAAACACTTACATACACGCGTGTTTGTTACCTCAAAAGGCCTGCCGACTTATGAAACCAAAGATATTGGTGTTATTTGGATGGAAAAAGAGGATTACAATTTTGATCACCGCTATCTCCTGACGGGTAATGATCAAAAAGAATATATGCGCGTTGTTTATGCTGCCGCTGAAGCGTTTCGTCCGGAACTTGCCGGTACGATGACGCACATGACGAATGGTACCGTCAAATTTGCCGATGGTAAAAAAATGAGTTCACGCCTGGGTAATGTAACACGTGCCTTGGACGTTATGGATATTGTCCGTGAAAAAGTCAGTGAACTGGTTAAGGATAAAGAGCTGGTGAACATGGTGACGCTTGGCGCAATTAAGTACGCGTTTGCTCGCTATAAACTGGGGGGTGACATTGCCTTTGATATCGAAGAGACGGTCAGCTTGCAGGGTAATTCTGGGCCGTACCTTCAATACGCTCATGCTCGTGCTCGCCGTATCCTCGAGAAAACTGGCGCGTTTACTATGCCTACTACCGTTCGTGATGAGGATCGAACATTGGTTCGTAAACTAGGTGAGTATACCGAAGTTGTTGAGCTAGCGATTCGCACACTTGAACCACATCATATTTGTAACTACCTGTTTGAACTAGCCCAGGAATTTAATCGTTATTACGAAAAGAATCAGGTTGCGGGTAATGAACATGAGACGCATCGTGCCGGTATCGTCGCTATGTATGCTGATACGCTTGCTGCTGGCCTCGCGATTCTTGGTATCGACGCACCAGAGAAGATGTAATGATCACTATTAGCCCGAGTGCCATAAAACGACATGCTTGGGCTTTTCCGTTCGAACTTGTCATGATGGTGAGCTTGGTGCTGTTTGTTTGGACGGGCCGACATGATCATTTTGGACTGACACTATTTTTGTTAGTCTCGTGTATGGCTTTGCCGCTAATTGAACACATATGGCGACTGCGACTTTCACCTGTTTTACATGGACTATATGTGGCGTTTTTGTTTGCCTCAATGTTCGCCGGGGAGGTACTGGACATGTATGCGGTTGTGTCGTGGTGGGACGACGGGCTACATCTTATTTCTGGGATACTTGTAGGGCTCGGTGCTGCGGTGTGGCTACAGGTGCTTGAGCAGCGCAAAGCTATACGTAGCTCAGTCTGGATGCAAGTTGTCATTGTTATTGCACTTGGTGCGCTCATAGCGGTCGCATGGGAGCTCGTTGAGTTTGCTGCAGATCAGTGGTTTGGTACATTTATGCAGCGTAATGATTTATTTGATACGATGACTGACTTTATCTACGGTATGTTAGGGACGATCATTGCAGCCACCTTGTTTGGAAGGTATTTACGCCAGCGACACAGCTGGGGTATTGGCCGTTTATTAGAACGGCAGCGTTGGTTGAACGACTAGTTACGATAATGGGGGTCTGCTATACTTTCTGTTAGAAAGAGGAGAGAGTATATGGCAGATAAGAAGAAAACAGCAACTAAAAAGAATCCAAGCGTGGCTGCTGCGGCCGTCAAAGAACGCGGTAGCGGTTTTTTGACGTTTGTGCGCGAACAGGGTGTCGTTGGTCTAGCAATTGGTCTAGCAATTGGTACTGCCGCTGGGGCATCGGTTAAGCAAATTGTTGATGGCCTGATCAATCCAATCGTCGGCTTTTTAATTGGTGGCATCGATCTGAGTGAACTAAGCTGGGTGATCGTGAAGGCTAATAGCCAGGGCAAGGGTGGTCTAGAACTGGAATGGGGTGCAGTTCTATCATCGCTCATCACATTGCTTGCGACAGCTTTTGTTATCTATTGGTTGATTCACATCGCTAAGCTCGATCGTTTGGACAAAAAGAAAAGTTAAACATTCTATAAATAGTCGCTCACATTCGGGCGACTTTTTAAATGGCGGTATAATAGTAGTATGAAGATTGATAAGACAGAGAGCGAATGGGAAGACGAGCTGACACCGGAGCAGTATCATGTGCTGCGCGAAAAGGGCACAGAAGTGGCTTTTACGGGTGAGTATGATAGTTTGTTTGATCCAGGGACGTATGGCTGTGCTGCCTGTGATACGAAGCTGTTTGATAGCCAGACGAAATTTGATGCTGAGTGTGGCTGGCCAAGTTTTTATGATGCTATTCCTGGAGCGGTGGATTTCCACGAGGATAATAAGTATGGCATGGTACGGACCGAAGTAACCTGTGCGACCTGTGGTGGTCATTTGGGACATGTTTTTGAAGGCGAGGGGCTTGGTGTGCCAACCGATCAGCGCTACTGTATCAATTCACTCAGTCTACAATTTACGCCAGACAGTGGTCGAACAGAGGACGAACAGCAATAACATTGCTATACTGGGTCTATGGATAAAAAACTTGCTAACGCGCGGCTGAATAAAATCTTGTGGGTTGACCTAGAGATGACTGGACTTGATCCGGTTGAAGATCGTATTCTAGAAGTCGCGGCGATCGTGACTGACTGGAAATTTAACGAGCTTGCTTCGTATGAAGGTGTCGTTAAGGTTGGACCACGTTTGGTAGAGCGTCGTATGAAAGTAGGCAAGGCATTTTGGGACGCGAACCCAGAAGCCCGTGATGGTCTTATTTTGCAAAATCACGAAAAAGGCCGTTCTGGCCGTACGATTGAAAATGAATTATTGGCATTTTTGGATGAGCATTTTGAAGCCGATAAACCAGTCCTACTAGCGGGTAATTCGATTCATCAAGATCGACGGTTTATCGCTAATGAATGGCATCGTTTAGATGAACGCCTACATTACCGAATGCTCGATGTGACCGCCTGGAAAGTGGTGTTTGAAGGCAAGTACGGCAAAAAATTTGCCAAGCCTGAAGAGCACCGCGCACTCGGTGATATTCGCGGTAGCATTATGGAATTACAGTATTATTTAGGAAAAGTAAAAGCATGAACCGACAAGAACTAGATGAATTATTACTTAGCTATCCGAACACGTGGTTGGATTTTCCGTTTGGTGAAACCACCTCGGTCTATAAAGTCGGTGACAAGGAAAGCGGCGACGCGAAGATGTTTGCCATTGTTGCCGATGACAGCAAGCCGCTACGCGTTAGTTTAAAATGTGATCCGCAACTGGCTGAATTACTACGCGAGAAGTATGAAACAGTCCTACCGGGCTATCACTTGAACAAAAAGCATTGGAATACTGTTTTGTACACTGGCCAGATGCCAGAAGATGAGTTCCAAGATTTGATTCGTCTTAGCTACAACTTGGTTAGCGGTTCGTCTGATTAAACTCTTCAAGTTTGGTTTTGATCGGCTGTAGGTTATCGTCGGTTGCGACGAGGAATTCCTTCATGGATTTGCTGCCACTGGTTTTGTAGATTGTTTCCATCAGGATCGATAGGGTGGTGAGCTTAAAGCTCATTTCACGGGCATATGTATCATCGAATTGTGCGTTCAAGCGCGCGTCTTCCAGATCAGCTGCAAGCGTGTCGGTTTTTTCTTTGGCGACAAGATTTTTATCGAGTTTTTTGATATCAACTTTGTTAGCTGTCAGTGGTTCGGCGATGTCGCGATTAGCGTTCGATAGGAATGATTTTAGATTGCTGTTGATACCGCGCAGTTCGCTGCTCTTGATATTTTTTTGCGACGATTCACTGATTTTTTGCAGGTTTTGCATGCGGATCGCAAGGGTTTGCATGTCAGCTTTTGGACCACCGCTGTGGTTGCTAATAAAGACGAGGAAACTCACCACAATCATCAATACACCACCAATAAGAAGGGCTAGTAAAAGTAACGACTTCTTATCAAGCTTCTGCTTTTGCGGCGGAGGTGCAATTTGATTGAGATAATCAATTGGTAACTGTGGCGTCTCTGGATTCATATGGGTCTATTTAAGCACAAGGCAGGGGTGGCGGCAATAACGCTTGTGCTGTCGGCTAAATGATCAGGGAGCTGACAGAGGTAAAGAGTGATATAATCAAAGTATGCAAGACGCCAAAGAAGAAGTCAGGGCACGACTGAACATCGAGGATGTGATTGGCGAGTACGTGCAGCTCAAACGAGCTGGCCGTAACTTTAAGGGCCTCAGTCCATTTAGCGGCGAAAAAACGCCGAGCTTTGTTGTTAGTCCGGATAAACATATTTGGCACGACTTCTCGTCCAATAAAGGTGGCGATATCTTTTCGTTCATTATGGAAGTGGAAGGCATGGATTTTCGCCAGGCCCTCGAGCACCTAGCCCGAAAAGCTGGTGTCGATATGACCATTTACGAGTCAAAAAACAGCCAGGATCTTGCCCGGCGCAAAAAGCGTTTACAACAAGCAAATGATCTGGCGGCGCATTACTATCAGCACAGTCTACTGAAAAATCAGCATGCAGTTGACTATGTGTTTAAACAGCGCGGCTTGTCGAAAACCATCGTTCAAGATTTTATGATCGGTTATGCGCCAACCGGCGGCAACGCATTGGTGCAGTTTTTAACAAAGAAGGGTTTTACGCAATCTGAACTAGCTGATGCAGGACTAACAAACCGTTTTGGTGGCGATTTATTCCGTGGTCGTATGACTGTGCCGCTTATGGATGGCAGCGGACAGGTGATTGGATTTACAGCCCGTGTGATTGGCGGTGATGACCCGAATGCTCCAAAATATCTCAATACTCCACAGACACTTTTGTATGATAAAAGCCGCCATGTATTTGGTCTGAGTCAGGCAAAAGAAGCGATTCGCACTAGCGATTATGCGGTGATCGTTGAGGGTAACCTAGATGTTGTCAGCAGTCACCAGGCTGGTGTGTCGCAGGTTGTGGCAACGGCGGGTACGGCAATGACAGAATCACATCTAAAAGCACTGAAACGGTTTACCGGAAACGTACGACTAGCGTTTGATGCGGACAAAGCGGGTATATCAGCAACAGAACGAGCAATCCCGATCGCTAATCAGGTAGGACTGGAGCTGACGATTATCACCCTTCCTGAAGGTGCCAAGGATCCAGATGAGCTAATCCAGCAAGATGTCGCCTTGTGGCAAAAGGCGATTGATACAAGTAAGCCAGCGGTTGACTGGATTCTTACTCAGTACGCCAACCGAGAAGATTTAAATACTGGCAACGGCAAATTGCGCTTCCTTGAATCAGCGTTTGGCATAGTAGATAAGCTTGATAAGACAACCCACGCGCACTATTTGAAAAAAATTGCCAAACAAATCGATGGTAATTATAGCTTGGTTGTTGAGGCGTTTGAGAAGCGGGGTGTCGTGACGGATTATCAAGAGCTACGATCACCGACGGTGCCACTCGACACCGGTTCATATTACGATGATAATTCGTTTCAAGATGGCTTATTGTCTGTTGCAATGCTCGAGCCTTCGGCACATGAACTTTTCAAAACGGTTGATATTACAATGTTTGACGGCGAAGATCGCCAGATGCTTGCCGGATATATCCAGCGACACCCTGGCGCTCGGTTTGATACCGTGCCAGATGATTTGCAAAAATATGATACGTATGTAAAAATAGTATTATTAAAAGCCGAGAATCGTTATGCTGCTTGGAGCGAACAAGATCGCTACTTTGAAACAGCACGTTTACTCCGCAAAGTTGAAAATGAACACAAGAAACAAATACAAGAACAATTAATGCATCAGCTGCGTGAAGCTGAAACCATTGGTGATGATGCCAAGGCGACAGAATTACGAATCCAGTTGAATACACTTATAAAGGAGATAACACGTGGCCAAAGATGATGTAGTAGAAGAAGTGCTTGATGAAAATTTGGTAATTGATGGTAGTGGTGGTCCACTGAGCGATATCGATGAACCAGCACTTGATGAATTAGTCGACGAAGAAGAGGCCGACGAGGAAACCATTAACAATGGTCAGTACTTTGACGATGTGTCAGACGACAGTGTTCGTCTGTACTTACGTGAAATTGGTAAAATTCCTTTGCTTAACGCCGAAGAAGAGCTAGCGCTGGCACAACGCGTTGTAGCTGGTGAAAAGAAAGCTAAAGACAAGATGGCGGAAGCCAACATGCGTCTCGTGGTTTCGATCGCCAAGCGCTACAGCGGCCGTGGTCTTGATTTTCTTGATCTGATCCAAGAAGGCAACACGGGTTTGCTTCGTGCCGTTGAGAAGTTTGACCCGGACAAGGGGTTTAAGTTTTCAACCTACGCTACATGGTGGATTCGCCAGGCAATTACCCGTGCGATTGCTGACCAGGCACGTACGATTCGTATTCCTGTGCACATGGTGGAAACTATCAACAAGTTGCTTCGCACGCAGCGTCGTATGACTCAGGAACTAAACCGTGAGCCAACCATCGAAGAGCTTGGTAAAGAGCTAGAGATGGAACCAGAAAAAGTTGAGTACGTCATTAAGATTAAACAAGACATCACATCACTTGATGCTGGTGTTGGTCGTGATGGTGAAGACGAAGATTCAGTCCTTGGTGATTTCATCGAAGACGAAGATGGTGCGACCCCAGAAGAGTCAGCCGCTAACCAGCTTCTAAAAGAGCAAGTACAGTCAATCCTTTCAACACTATCAGACCGCGAACAAAAGATCGTCAAGATGCGTTTTGGCCTAGAGAACGGCAAAAGCCACACGCTCGAGGAAGTTGGTCAGGAGTTTGCCGTGACTCGTGAACGCATTCGTCAGATTGAAGCTAAAGCACTTGCTAAACTTCGCAAGCACAAAGACGCAAAGAAGCTTCACGAATACCTCGGTTAACATACTGCTATATAAAAAATACCTCGCTGATACTAGCGAGGTATTTTAGTGAAGTGATTATCTAATCGACGAGGACCATGTAGTTCATGTTATAAGTTTGAACAAAAATTGATTTACATGTATCGGTGCTGTTTGCTGCATTGCCGTCAAAATTATCAAGGTCACTGGTGTGATCTTCGGTTTCAAGACGGGCGTATACTGCGCTAACTCTTTGCCCTTGATAATCACAAGTATACTTCATATAGGTATAGCCTGTAGGCTTACAGGTTTTACCCGGTGCAGCAACAGAGGAAGTGACGCAGTTTGATGGATCAATCATGTCGCCATCAAGGTACTTTGCTTCCTTTAGGCAGGTCATGATTGACTTTGTATATGGTGCGACACCAGTCTCGTAAGCAAACCAACCGGTCCCACTGCCATTACCACCACAACCACTGCCTGTGTCAATGTCGTTGCCATTCTTTAAGCGATAAAGTTTGATAGCATCGGCAATTGCCTGTACTTCAGTTTTGCGTTCAGTGTCGCGGGCTTTTGCCTGCACGCCGCGATAACTTACGAGCGAGATTGTCGCCAAAATGCCAATGACGGCGATAACGACGAGGAGCTCAACGAGTGTAAAGCCTTTTTGTTTCATGCCACCCTCCGCGCCTACGCGCTATTGGTAAAAGTTAATGTGTTCTAGTTCAGTATCGATCTGTTCGTGAAAATGGTCAAGGTTGCCGTTGTTGATAATGTAGTGATCGGCAATAGCAATCGGGCCGCCTTTTTCAAGATTCTCGATTTCTGCCCAGTCACGTTGGTTGGCTTCCTCGACAGTTAACGGACGAACAGGACGCATTGTTAAGCGATGATGACGTAAATGTTTTGGCGCAACAACAGCAAAGACAGTTAATTCACCAGGGAAGGCGCGCTTTAAGATTTTGTACTCTGTCCAGGTGTAGAGACCATCGGCGATGATGCGATGTTGGCCGGCGTTAACAAGATCTTGGATTTGAGTGACGATTCGGTTGACGACAAAGTCTTTACCTTCACGTTCACGTAGCTCTTCGCGGAACGGCCGTTCGTTTTCTTGAGTGTGCTCAAGACCGGCTTTTGTCATGGCGTCTAGGACGATGCCACCAAAATAGACTTTTGGATAACCTTTATCGGTTAGATATTCGACGGCTGAGCTTTTGCCGCTGCCGGTTAATCCGACAAAAGCGACGATTTTTGTGTTTGTAGAATGTTTCATTAGATTTAGTATACCAAATCTGTTTTGATTATGCTTGTACCGGTTAAGTGAGAGGCGTATGATAACCGCAGATTAAAGAGGAATACACTATGGAAAGAATGCCTTTTGAGGAAATTTCTCGTCGCGACCGATTACGCCCGGAATTAGCTTTTGTTGCGATTGTCGATACAGACACTAGTCGACGAGTAGAGGATGAAGATTGGCATGGCGAGGCACTATGTCGAGAGATGGATGGCGATATCTTTTTCCCTGAAAGGGGTGGAAGCGCAAGAGACGCGCGAAAGGTATGTGCTCGGTGTAATGTCCAAGAGCAGTGCCTAGAAGAGCAGCTTGCTATACCTACCCACGATGACGATGGTGGGATTTGGGCGGGTACTACCGCACGAGAGCGTCGAAAGCTGCGCAAAGAACACAAAGAGGCGTCGCAAGACTCATAGCTCAAGGTGTTATACTGAGTACATGACACAACCAAAACGCCTGGCAGTAATCGACGGAAAATCAGTTTTTTATAGAGGCTATTATGCCATGCCAGGCCTTAGCCTTTCGGACGGGACGCCAACTGGTGGTGTATTTGGGTTTGCAAGCCTGGCGATTGAGCTAATTAAAAAGCTTGAACCCGATTATGTCGCTGTAGCTTGGGATAAAAAAGGCACAAATATTCGCAAACGACGCGAAATTTATCCAGAATATAAAGCTGGCCGCAAAAAAGCGCCGGACGATTTTTATACACAAATTCCGCTACTCTATGAACTACTTGAAGGTTTTGGTTGGCCGCTCTATGAACTTGATGATTATGAAGCTGATGATATTCTTGGTGCATTTGCGAAACAGGCTACCGAAAAAGGGATTGAAACCTACCTCCTGACGAGCGATCTAGACGCGTTGCAGCTGATCAGTCCAATGACCAAAGTGTATGCGCTGAAAAATGGCCTCAGTAATCTTGAAGAATTCGATGTCGAGCATTTTGAGACTAAATACGGCATTGAAGTCGAGCAATTCTTAGATCTTAAATCACTGAAGGGTGATTCATCTGACAATCTTCCGGGTGTGCCTGGTATTGGTGAAAAGACCGCCGTGCAGTTGTTGCAAGAGTATAAAACCTTGGACAATATTTATGCGCACATTGCTGATGTTAAGCCGACCGTTGCCAAGAAGCTTGCAGCAGGCAAAGAACTAGCCTATATCAGTAAGGAAGTGGGTCGAATTTGGACAGACGCACCGGTTGAACTTGATTGGTCTGTTGCTGATGTGACAGATATTGATTTGCCACGTGTGGCTGAGATTCTGCGAAAATTTGAATTTAGCTCACTCGTCCGGCGTTTGCCAAAACACATGCAGGCCGATACAAAAAAGAATGATGATCAAGTTGGCCTGTTTGATGTAACCGAGACGGTCTCGACACTAACGCCATTGGCTGTTGCACCGTGGCCAAAGACTGTTTCGATCGATGGACCAGTCGTTCTGCACTATGAGCCTGAAGCAAAGGAAGTCTGGCTATCAATTGATCGGTCGACCGTCTATGTATTACCGGTTGATCAGGTTGATAGTAGTGTCTGGCGTGTGCTTGAACTAGCAACCGTGATTAGTTACGACAGTAAACTGTTGTATCACCAGCTGGCTGATTGCGATATTCAGGTGCGATTTAACGAACTGCACGATGTGCATCAGGCGGCTTTTTTGATTGATTCATTGCAGCGCGATCGTAGCCTCGCGGGACTTATTGGTGAAGTCGTGCAGGGTGCGGCGGCAACGACAGCTGCCTTGTGGCAGATCTACCAGCAACAAAAACAAGTATTTACGGATAATGACAAGCTTGCCAAAGTTGCCTATGAACTTGATTTCCCATTAACATATCACTTGTTTGCCATGGAGCGACGCGGTATTAAAATCGATGCCAACGCCCTGGCGCGTATGAGCGAAGAGCTGGGTGCAGAGCACGCCAAACTTGAGCAAGAAATGTATACGATGGCTGGCTACGAATTTAATATTGGCAGCCCGTCGCAGCTGTCCGAGGTGTTGTTTACCAAATTACAACTACCGACAACTGGCATTAAAAAAGGCAAGACTGGCTATAGTACCGGACAAAAAGAACTAGATAAATTACGTGGTCAACATCCTATTATTGAATTAATTGAAAAGACCCGTGAGCTGGCCAAACTCAAGAACACCTATATCGACACGTTGCCGCTACTAGCGGATAGCCATGGTCGTATTCACACAACGTTTAACCAAGATGTAGCTGCGACTGGTCGTCTGAGTAGTACCAATCCGAATTTGCAGAACATTCCTGTCCGCACCGAATTAGGACGTAAGATTCGTGAAGCCTTTATTCCAGAAGGTGACAAAGTGTTTGTTAGCGCTGACTATTCACAGTTCGAACTACGCCTCGCGGCAGTGCTGGCTGATGACAAAAAACTGATCAATGATTTTAATGGAGATGTTGATATTCACACGAAGACGGCTAGTGAAGTCTATGGCATTCCTATGGATGACGTCACAAAGGGCCAACGCCGCGATGCAAAGGTGATTAACTTTGGTGTGCTCTACGGTATGAGCCCGCACGGACTATCGGCCGCCACTGGAATGAATTTTACGCAGGCCAAGGAATTTATCGATCAGTATTTTGAACTGCGCGCACCGATCCGTGCCTATATTGATAAGACGCTGCGCGATGCTGCCACCGAAGGCTACGTTGAAACATATTTTGGTCGCCGCCGACCAACGCCAGACGTGAATAGTAGTAATTTTATGGTCCGCGAAGGGGCTAAACGAGCGGCAGCCAATATGCCAATTCAGGGCACTGAAGCAGACCTAATGAAAATGGCGATGATTGAAGTCGATAAGAAACTGGGTGACCTAGGGGAGCAGATCCTGCAGGTGCACGACAGTATTTTGGTCGAATGCCCAGAAGAGAACGCCGAGAAAGTAGCCGAGCTTTTAAAGACGACGATGGAAACAATTTATCCAGGGCTGGGTATTAAGCTAAAAGTTGATGTTGGGATTGGCAAAAACTGGGGTGTGCTATAGGTAAGTCCATTGACTTTTTTGCCTAAAAGTGCTAAAATCTGACCATGTATAAAAGCAGCTCATCTCGGATTCTTCCAATCATTATTGTTCTATTGGTCGTGGCTATCGCGATTGCCGCACTGGTATCTGTTGGCCGTGCTATTTTTAGCGGTGATTCATCAAACGCACCAAAGGTTGATCCGGGAGTTGAGTCTCTTCTTAATACGGCCGTCGACCGTAGTGTTCGTATGACGGTTCGTGGACCACTGGTTGCTGATGAGCAATTCCGTTCATACCAAATTACTGTTGATTCTAGCAGTCGTCGCCTCAATACTTATTCTGGTTATCTTGACCAGACAATCGATAGTGTTCAGTTGGGCAACAACACTCGGGCCTATGAAGAATTTGTCCATGCTCTTAACCGTGCCAATCTAATGAAAGGTACCGAACTGGAAGATGAAAAGAACGACACCCGTGGTATCTGTGCCACTGGCCGTGTCTATGAATTTGAAGTACTGCAGGGTGCAAGCGTTATCAAACGCCTGTGGACCTCAACCTGTAAAGGTTCATCAGGGTCACTAAAAGCCAGTCTCTCACAAGTCCAAAGATTGTTTACTAATCAGATCCCAGACAGCAAAGTACCACTTAATAAAATCGATTTATAATCTAATACCGCGTATACTAACAACATGATACGCGGTATTATTTTTGACTGTTTCGGGGTGCTTTATCAAGGGAGCATTGCCCATCTCTATGAATTAACCCCTGAAGCAAAACGTTCGCAACTAGCGGACCTGAGTCTTAGTTCTGACTATGGCTATATTTCAGCCGATGAATTTTTACAGCAGGTTGTTGAATTAACTGGTAAAACGGCTGCTGAGCTTAAGGAAATTATGCAAGCAGATCACGTTCGTAACCAAGCGATGGTTGAGTATGTTCGGACGTTTAAGGGTCGTTATAAAGTTGGCCTGCTGAGTAATGTTGGTCGTGGGGTAATGGAGCGTTTATTTACTTCGGCAGAACTTGATGAATTATTTGATGAAGTGGTCTTATCGAGTGAGGTAGGGATGATTAAGCCTGATCCTGCTATCTATCAGTTGGCGGCAGACCGACTTGGGGTAGAGACGACAGAATGTGTCATGGTTGATGACTTAGTGGCCAACATCGATGGTGCCGAATCGACAGGGATGCATGGAGTTGTATTTACTACTACATCGAAATGCATGCAAGACATGACCAGTTTACTGGCATAGCACTTAATACAACACAAAAAATGTGTTAAATATGTTACGTATTTTTCTTGACTTTAGATCACCGTAGGATGATACTTATGCTCAAGTAATAAATAGGGAATGGTAAATGAGCAAAAGGGTTAGCTACAAATCGGGTATTTTTTTGGCTATTTTTGCCGTCTTAATTTCACCAATCGTCGCATCAGCGGCAACACAATCTGGTACAACGACAGTTAACGCTGTGGTTAGTTCTACGATTACCCTTACGACAAACCCAACAATTACCATTAACTTGCAGCCAACCTCTAGTGCGGTTCTGACCAGTGTTTCTGATACAGTGCAGGTCTCGACAAACAGCGCCAATGGCTATTACCTGACACTCGCTGATGGCGACACAACGACGAACTTGGTTAATGGTTCTGATACCTTGGCGGCACATGCGGGTACATTTGGTACACCAACAGCCCTTGCGACAAACACTTGGGGCTACCGTATCGTTGGCCAAGGTGGATTTACGGCGACTGCCTACAGTGCTGAAACCAACGCAACTTCAAGTAGCTCGACTTGGGCTGGTATCGCCTCATCGGCTTCTCCTCAGACAGTCAAAACAACTGCTACAACTGCAACCAACGATTCAACAGTCGTGTGGTATGCAGTGAAGATCGATACATCGAAGCCTAACGGTACCTATACAGATACCGTGACATATACAGCTACGACTAATAGCTAAGGAATAAAATTATGACTGGATACTCTTTACTGACACGATCATCAAAGAGGCAAGTTGCGCTAGGGGTGGTGCTCGGCTTGGCTATTTTAATTGGTATAACTAGTCCTGTCGCTCGAGCAGCGGACGGTACTGATAGTATTGCAATTAGTCCAGGTATGCAGCGCATCGAGGCCAAAGCAGGTGTGGCCGAAACGGGCAAGTTTACGGTGATCAATGATGGTGCGACGCCGTACAGCTTCATTGTCTATAGTCGTCCGTATTCTGTAACGAATGAAAACTATGATGCTCAGTTTGAAAAGACATCAAAAAATACTGATTTGTATCAGTGGGTAAAATTTGCCGAAGTAAGTTACCGTTTGGCGCCTGGTGAGCGAGTTGAAATTCAGTACGATCTGCATGTTCCAGCTACCGCTGCACCGGGCGGCCATTATGGTGTTATTTTTGCTGAGACTCAGCCAGAACCAGGCCAAGAGGCATCCGTCCTTCGCAAGAAACGTGTTGGGAGCATTGTCCTCGCGAATGTTGACGGCAAAGTTAGCCGGGAAGGCAAGGCGCTAAGTAGTACAGCACCATTCTGGCAAACCTCTCCACCTCTTACTGCAAGTAATCGTGTTGAAAACTCTGGTAACACCGATTTCCAGGCGAATGTTCTGACAAAAGTTACTGATGTGTTTGGTTCAGTGAAGTACAGCGAACAAAAAGACTACGTCGTCTATCCGGGGACCATTCGAAACATTATGTTTAGTTGGACGAACGCACCGTGGTTTGGCCTGTTTAAGGTAAACCAAACAGTTACGGTTCTCGATACTCCAACGAGCACCACGCATTTTGTATTGTTGGCACCGCGTTGGCTAGCTTTGGTGGTGATCATATTGTTGATTGTCGGAGCGGGCTATGGCTTGTTACAGCGCAAACGTCGTTAAGCTAATCAAACGCCTCCAGCTCTGCCTATTAGTGTTGGCTGCTGTTGTGGTACCGACGACTGCTGCATCGGCTGAATCTAACCTTGCGGCGATCATTTGCGATTCTAGTCAGCCAGCTGTTTTGACGGTGGTGCAGCCAGAGAGTGACAGTGTCGTTACTAATGCCCAGATTGAGGTAAGCGGAACTGTCGCGCAGGCAAGTCAGCTAGAGTTATATGTTGATGATGCCTATAGCGGTGTTGTGCCGCTATCTTATAACGACACCAGTTTTTCGACGACCGTTTCAGTATCTTTGGGTACTCATACAATTAAAGTAGTAGCAGTGGATGTCTGTCAGGTTGGGAATGCGACGGCAAGTGTCGTCGTGACGTATCAGAATGCACCATCAGCCAGTACCGGTAGCAAGGTGCCAACGAATGTCGATGGAACCACGGTCACGGGGCAAGAGGTTTCATCGAATCGCAACCCATTAGAGCAGTTTATTATCTTACCGCTATTCGGGGTGGCCCAATCACTTGATTTGATCGCCTATGACTCAACGGATGGTCACATCAATAACGCTAACGTTATTCGATTTGTTGTTATCGTCGCAGCTTTACTGATGATGTTTTATGCAGGACCGATCAGTCGCTGGTTGTTGCGACAAGTAAAGAGAATTGGGTGGACTGTAAAGGTGACGGCAGCGCAGCGGCGCAAGATGAAGCGGATTATAGTAGGAATTGGACTGGGTATTATTATCATAGTATTTATGATTTAAGGTGAAGAATGATGATGGGGAACCGGGGTGTACACAAATTAATTATTAGTATAGTTTCGGCAGCTGCGCTGTCACTCGCTTTTGGGGTGTCCGTAGCTATGGCCGAGACAATTAGCAGTTCAAACTATTCTATTAACGGAAACCTGGGTGGAAGTTTTGGTGGCCAACTATCGTCAACTAATTATGCGATGTCGACAATAGGGGGTGAAGCGATTGTTGGGAGTGGGCAGAGCGGTAGTTATATTATTGATCAGCAACCGACAAACTCGGTGACACCAACGATGCAACTTGGCATCCAGCCGTCAGGATTGGTTGCCTACTATCCGCTTGACGAAACCAGTGGCACAACGCTGGCTGACGCCAGTCAGTACCAGCATGATGGAGTGCTGAATTCACCAGCGACCTTGGATGCTTCTGGTAAGCTAAGCGGCGCAGTGGCGATGAATGGACCTACGGATAGCACGGGCACCGGTGCAGTATTAGTACCTGATCATGCAAATATGCCAACCGGGTCAACCATGACTGTTGAAATGTGGGCAAAGCAAACATCATGGGTGCCAAATCAAACCATTGCTTCGCAGTGGAAGTATTCTGCACCTCAGTCTGGGTCATGGGCTATCTCAACAGGACCATCGAACAACAGCCTTCGTATTTTACTAGCCGATAGTGCATCTGATCCAGGTAATAATTATGTTGATACAGCCACTAACAGCTGGAATACATTTAACACGTGGCGACACATCGTCGTGACGTATGACGGAGCGCTCTCGCAGGCTAATAAAGTAAAGGTATATATCGATGGCGTTCAGGCTGGAACGACCGTAACTGGCACGCTTCCATCTGCACTCTACAACTCAACAGGTGACTTCTCGATTGGTTCATTTCCGGGTCGAGGTTGGGCTTTGAGAGGCTCAGTCGATCACGTTAAGTTATTTAACCGTGTGCTGACCGCAACCGAAGTGAGTGCGGAATACGGGGCTCAAAATGCAGGCACACCAGCGGGCTTAACCCTGGGCGCCTTGATTAGCGGTTCAACAACATCATCGGCTGATGCAATTGTTCGCACTAATGCGGCAGATTATGGGCTTTCTATCCAGCAGGATCACAACTTGCAAAGTGGAGCCAATACTATTCCGGCCGTGAGCGGATCGATCGCGTCTCCGCAAACATGGTCTGAGGGGGCAACAAAAGGCCTTGGGTTTACTGTCTTTGGGGCGCCAACGCTTGATAGTAAATGGGCAAGTGGGGCGAGTTATGCAGCAATCCCATCGTCGGCTACAACGTTCTACAGCACATCCGGACATGTAAACGGTGCGATAGATGTGATCAATGTGCGCCTACGGCTCGATATCGCCACCACACAGGTTTCTGGGGCGTATAGCAATACAGTCACATACACAGGGACGACGATCCCATGAAATACTGGTTAGGATTGCTACTAAGTCTTGGCGTAGTTTGGTGTATGCAGCAGCCTGTTGCCGCCGAGGGCTCATTACAGGTGCAGCCCCTGCAAAACGAAGCCTCGCTGCAAAAAGGTGAGCGAAAAAAAGGTTTTATTGATGTTACGAATCCTCGACCGGTTGATACAAAAGTAAAGTTCAGTGTCGCTGGCTTTAAGCAGGTCGATACGGCTGGTAATTTATCATTTTATGATAGTGAGCAGCTACGCGCGGGTATTGTCTTAGACCATGAAGAGTATACGATTCCTGCCAATAAAACATTGCGATTATTCTATATTGTCGACGGTACCAAGCTGCCGACAGGCGATGTGTTTGCGGCTATTTTTGCGCAGACAATTAACGAGTCAACCGGAAGTGCAGCGTCGTCAGTACGCATCGGTTCATTGTTGATTTTGACCAACGAGACACCAGGCGCACGCCAGGCGGAGATTTCGGAAATTAATGCTCCGTGGCTTCAGACCGGAGCGGACATAAATGGCAAAGTGACAATTAAGAATACTGCTCCGGCTGATAGCGCGAGTGGGTTTTTCCCCGATGTGACGATTGGCCTGTGGCCATTTGGTCAAACAACGAGTATAAAGGGGCCATTAGTATTTGCAGGTAACAGTCGTGAAGCGAAGTTTTCGATTCCAAGTAATCAGCTGGGCATTTATAAACTAACGGCAAGTTATGGTGAAAGTAAAAAGATCCAGTGGATGCTTGTTATTACAGGTGTCTGGCGCTGGGTTGTTTTGGCGCTTGTGACGATATTACCAGCGACGATTTTTGGCGTGGTTTACTATTTACGTCATCGCCGTCGCATAAAGAAAGAGCGTAGGTCGTAGTAATGGCTGGTGACCTAAAGCTAGGTATAAAAACGAGCGCTATGTATGTGGTGGCTGTTCTATTTTTTGCGTTTAGTGTATTTGTTTTCTTGCCGCGCACTGCTGATGCCGCGCAGACGACGCCCTATAAAATCAATTATCAAGGGCGCTTGACTAACGCTGCTGGTGTAACTAAACCAAATGGCCAGTACAATATGAAGTTTCGTATTTTTAACGTTCTCAGTGGTGGTTCAGCGGTCTGGACAGAAGTCCGTGAGACAACGAACCGCGTAACGGTGACAAATGGTCAGTTCAACGTTCAATTGGGTGACGTCACTGCACTGACGCCGAGTGTCTTTACATCACAGCCACTTTACTTTGAGGTGGAATTGCCGACACCAGCCACAGCCACGTGCTCAACAGCCAGCTGCGCTGTTTTTACTGAAGGTGCCATGACACCACGTCAGCCAATCGCTGCCAGTGCTTATGCCATGAACGCTGATACACTCGACGGCTACGACGCGAGTGAGTTTGCGTCGCTAGCTGGTAATATGACATTTACGGCGAGTAATTTGTTCAAGAACAGCAGCAATAGTAGTAGTGCGTTTGGGGTGTCTAATGTGGCGAGCACATCATTGTTCGCGGTTGATACATCTGCAAGTAGCGTGTCTATAGGTAGTACTTCGGTGACGCCACCGCAATTTGGACGAGCTGTCGTGGGAGCCTCAACCGATACAAGCAACGGCAATGTGCGAAACTTTGCTCGTTATCAAACAGGATCAACGGCAGGCCAAACGTCACAAATTTCGGTAAATGTTTCAGGCCCGATTGAGGCTGCACCAAATAACAAAGTCTCGATGGCCATTTATAGCGGTACGGCAACTGTCCCAGTTACATTATTGGCCGTGAGCAGTGAATCTACTTTGACTCCAGGATGGAATACAGTGCCGATTTCCGTTAGCCTTTCGCCCAGCACGTATTATTGGCTTGCCTACACTACAAACTCTACTGTTTCAACTAACAATAACGCGAGATATGACGACGGTCCTGCTAACTCTGCCTATCAAAATGGCTTATATACTGACGGCTGGCCATCAACAATTACGTTTACTAATGGTACGGGAACTCAGGCGTTTTCATTCTATGTTGATTTTGCGCCTACTGGTGGCCCGATTATCTCGACTGGCTCAAACGGTAGGGTCGGCATTGGAACGGCGAGTCCAGGCACGACGTTAGGTGTGGCGGGCGATAGCTTATTTAAGAACCTGAGTAATTCGACAACTGCCTTTCAAATTCAAACTGCGGGTGCGGGAAGTTTGCTGATTGCCGACACAACGGGCAGTGCGATTCAGATTGGAGCGGCAAGTGCAGATGCGACAGCGATTAATTTTGTCCTAGATACAAAGAATACCGTAGGTGATCCTGTAGTGGCGGCAAATGGGGCGATGTACTATAACTCTGGATTGGGTAAGTTTCGCTGTTATGAAAAGTCTGCTTGGACAAACTGTATTGGTGGTGCAGAGAATGTCGTTACCCTCGGTGCAGATGTCACAAATAATAATGCTACGGCCAATACGATCGCTAATGTGACGGGGCTTTCATTCCCGGTTGTTGCGGGCACAACCTATCGATTTAAGGCATTAATTAACTATACATCTGCCGCTACTAGTACTGGATCACGCTGGTCAATTAACGGTCCTGCGACGACGACATTATCCTACACATCAAAATACACACTTAGCGCAACTACTGAAACGACGAACTTTGCATCTGCGTATAACGTTCCAGCAGCCTCAAATGCCGGTTCACTCACGACAGGTAATGTAGCGCGTATCAAGGGTGTCATTACACCTTCGGCCAATGGAACGGTGACAGTTCGATTTGCGTCCGGTGTGGCAAGCTCTGCAATTACAGCTAAGGCGGGGAGCACCTTGATGTGGTGGTAGTGGTGCAACAGAGGAAAATGTAGTAGAATAAGCATAATCGTTGTGAAGGGCGATAGGGATGAGACAAACAAAGCAGCTAAAAAATGAGCGAACGCGATGATCGCAAATGGGGTAGTCGCAAAAAGATGGCAGCGCACTGGTCTGTTCATTCTGTTTGGCTGCGCTCTTTTTCTTTCGCTATGCATTATCTTTCTATCTCGCCCCGCTCATGCAGCCCAAACCACTCCCTACAAGATTAACTACCAAGGTCGTCTGACTGATGCTGCTGGTGTAGCTAAACCAAATGGCCAATACAACATGAAGTTTCGCATCTTTAGCGCGGCAAGTGGAGGCGTAGCTCTTTGGACAGAAACCCGCGAAACAACTAATCGGGTAACGGTGACTAATGGGCAATTTAACGTACAGCTAGGTGATGTGACTGCTCTTAGTCCAAGTGTTTTTACGGCGCAGCCACTTTATTTTGAAGTAGAGCTTCCAACCCCCGCGACCGCCACATGCTCAACGGCAGCCTGCGGAACCTTTACGGAAGGGGCTATGACTCCGCGTCAACCAGTTGCGGCCAGCGCCTATGCAATGAACGCGGATACGCTCGATGGCAGCGATGCGTCGTCCTTTATTATCACGTCACAAAACAATACCTTTACCGGGACGAATTTATTTAAAAACACATCAGACTCGACCAGTGCGTTCGACATTCAGACTTCCGGTGGCACATCATTGTTCAAGGTTAATACAACGGCCAGTAGCATTAGTATTGGCACTGGTGGCGGGTCGGGTGGCACGGGACCAGCCCTTTCAACCACCTCAACTGGTAGGGTGGGTATTAGTACGACCACACCAAGTACGACACTCGAGGTGGCTGGCAATGCCTTATTCAAAAACTTGTCTGATTCTACGACAGCATTTCAAATCCAGAACTCTAGCGCAGGTAGCTTGCTTATTGCTGATACAACAAACAGTACGATTCAAATTGGCTCACCAACGGCTGACGCTACGGCAGTAGTGTTTATCTTGGATACCAAGAATACATCTGGTGATCCAAGCGGCACAAACGGTGCGATGTACTATAACTCCAATGCAGGTAAGATGCGCTGTTATGAAGGGGGTGCCTGGACGAACTGTATTGCGACTGCCGAGAACGTAGTAACCTTGGGCTCTGATGTGATTGATAATACTGGTGCTAACACTATTGCTGACGTGACTGGCTTATCATTTGCGGTCACATCCGGCGTAACTTACCATTTTTCGGCGTTGATTAATTATACGGCTGCAGCCACCACGACAGGCTCAATCTGGACGGTAAATGGTCCGGCAGCAACGACTATATCGTATACGGCAAAAAACACCTTGACGGCGACAACAGAAACAACTAACTTTGCGACTGCGTATGACACCCCGGCCACTGCAAATGCTACCTCCTTAACGGCTGGTAATATTGCCACCATTGAAGGTATCGTGACGCCATCGGCTAATGGTACGCTTCAGATTCGATTTGCAACTGAAGTGAACGGTTCGGCAATCACCGCCAAGGCAGGGAGTACCCTGACCTGGTGGTAGGTGCTATCATAGGCAAAGGAGATATATTATGGATAAACCTTCAGGAAAAAAGCACATGGATATTACAACTCGGCCAGCAGCTGGGGGACGCCGCTCGGGCCTTCGCATGAGTCAACGACAAGCAATAATTATAAGTCTTGTGATTGTAGCCCTGATTCTGGGTTGGTTTGGCTTGCAGACCTTCCTGCACCGCAACGAGCAGCGCATCGATCATAGCCGCTATCAGGCAGTCTTTCTTGACGACGGCAAAGTATTTTTCGGTAAGCTACAGAATAGCCAGGGCGAATACTTAACACTATCAGGTGCGTACTATACACAGGGCCAAACTGGCGAGAACGAGGCGCCATCAACTAATGTTCAACTCGTAAAGGTAGGTGATGAGACCTATGGTCCTGAATCAACCATGAGCATTCAGTCAAACAAAGTGTTGTTCTGGCAAAATCTTAAATCTGACAGCAAAGTTACTAAAGCCATCGACGCTCAAAAGTAGTCATGCCTGAGTTACCCGAAGTTGAAACGGTACGCCGTGGTTTAAGTGGCCTTATTATTGGCAAGATAATAAAAGGTGAGCAGCACGATACACCGAAAGGTTTTCCGAATGCAATAGCTGATGTTGACGCATTTTTGATTGGTGCGTCGATTACTACTGTTCGTCGCCGGGCAAAGGTGTTGATGATTGATCTTTCGACCGAATACACGCTTGTGGTTCATCTGAAAATGACCGGGCAATTAGTCTATCGGGGTGAACAAGTTTTTGGTGCAGGACATCCCAATGAAAGTCTGATTGGTGAGTTACCAGATCGTTCAACACGTGTGACACTCGAGTTTGCTGATGGATCACATTTGTATTTTAACGATCAACGCAAGTTTGGCTGGATGCGTTTGATACCAACCCTTGAGGTTCCAAATATCGATTTCATGAAAAAGGTAGGGCCAGAACCGCTTGAGGCTGACTTTACTGCTAAGGAGTTTACGGAGCGGTTTACGCGTCGCGGCAAGACCAATATCAAGGCTGCCTTACTTGATCAAACGGTGGTTGCGGGTGTTGGTAATATTTATGCCGACGAAAGTTTATGGGGCGCCAAGATTCATCCGAAACGCCTGGTGAATACTGTTACCGAGGATGAGTTTATCCCTCTCCCC
>DASVHL010000075.1:0-19216 GCA_036382575.1 Saccharimonadales bacterium (SeqCode)
CAATTACAATACACAGACTGTCACCAGCGGCTGGACGCAAATTACCTGTGAGATTACTACTTCTGGCACTACTGTGACCGATCCATATATCTACCTTGTACAGCCAACTGCACCGGGTAGCGCTCGTACTTACCTCGTCGATAGCTTGTCATTCACGCTCGCCTCTAACAATACGCCGAATGTAAAAGTTGGTAGCGGTACCGGCAGCGGCGACATCACCCTTTTTACCCTCGACAAATCTGCCACCGCACCAGCTGCAGCCGATAATGATTCGTTACTTGGTAGCATGTACTACGACACCACACTCGGCAAAGTCCAGTGCTACGAATCTGAAGGGTGGGGCCAGTGTGGCGCTAGTCCTGACATCTTCGTGACGATCAGCCCAGAGTACACCAATGCTGTCATGAATGGCACTGACATCGGTACCATCACCTCTGATCTGTGCTCGGATACGCTTAATATTAACGACGGCAGTAGCAGCCAGCCAACCATCTGTGGTACCAACGAAACCTATAACTTCTACAAATGGACCTCTGGCGAGTCAACCTCACAAACTCGCAGTATTTATGTCACCTACCAGTTGCCGAGCACCTTCAAGAACTTTGCCGCCGGACTGACTACCCTCAAGGGTCGCACCAACAGCGCCGACTCAAGCGTTAGTTATCAAGTCTACCGTGATGATGGTAGCTCGGGATTAATCTCGTGCGGCTCGGCTGTATCGATCTCGACTGGATCGCAGTCAACCTGGCAACAAGCCGCCGCGAGTGGTGGCGCCGATCCATCGGCCTGCGGATTTGAAGCCGGCGATAGTATCCTGTTCAGAATTAATCTAACCGCCAAAAGCAACGCCAATGCCTATGTCAGCAATCTCAGTTTTGTCTATAGCAATAACTAGCCTGTCTTGGCGTGCCATCTCTGTTATGCTAAGCTAACATCAGCAAGTAATCACAGACTTTTCAAATAGAATTTCAATTTAACAGAGGCATCGATAGTGGAGTTTAAAAAACCAACCAGCTACGACGAAGGTCGGCCAAGGCTCAACGTACCACAGCGTGATGGGTCGCTCCCAACGTCGGCTACGCCTTCTGATCAATCACCGTCTTTGCGAGCAGCCATTAAGGTGACAGCTCAGTCATTCGTACGTCACTTACCTCATTCAAAGAAAGCCATCTTGCTGACAATGGGTGGGATCATAGTCGTCGTTATCGGCACCAGCCTCTTACTGCAGCACCGCCAAGCCGAGATTAACAGCAAAGCAAAACTACCAGAATTCCAGACTGTCCTGCCGGGTACCAAATCAATTAGCGAACTTGGCGGCTGGCAGCGCATCAGTCCGCCCGAAAAGGACCCTGTCTTCGCTTATGCCGATATGATAGGTGACACTCCGATTAGCATTAGTCAGCAACCACTGCCGGCCTCATTCCGAAGCGACGTTAATGGACAAGTGGCCGAACTGGCTAAAAAATTCAACGCAACCACCAAAATCGAAGCTGGCGACACCAAGGTGTACGTCGGTACCTCAGCCAAGGGTCCACAATCAGCCATCCTCACCAAGAATGGTTTACTTATCCTGATCAAATCACAGTCGAAAATTGATGATGCCGCCTGGGCGGAATACGTTAAAACACTTAGTTAATACTAGTGAGACTTTTTGTATTGATCGATTGATTTAGCGACTTTACCGTCAGCTTTGAGGTTTTCGTAGAATAGGACCTGGTCTTTAACAATTACCATTTGGTCTTCAGGACCATGGATTTCTTCACCTAATTTGATCAGCTGAACGTTGCTTTGATCAGTTGTTGTCTGTTGAGGATTGCTAGAATCGGCCGCAGCACCAGTTTGGGTTTGCAGATAATAAATATCGGTCAATTTCATATAGTCACCGCCAACAGACTGCAGTTTACCGAAGTACACTTGGCCGTTTGTAAAGAAAACTGCCTGATATTTGCCGCTATCAATGGCTGGGCCGGCAGCGTGCATCTTTGACCATGCAAACCACCCCAAGATACCAAGGACAATGATAAGAATGACGATAATAGGTAGGGTAAATCGCTTCTTGCTAGATTTCTTGACACGAGAAACATGATGTGGCGCAGCAGGTTGCTGCACAGTCTTTGGTGCGTCATGCACCGGCTGCGGAGCCTCTGGCTGTCGCTGTATCGGCTCTGGTGCTACCGTCCGCCTGTCCACTGGTCGTGGCACTCGTAACCCTCCGTCCATCATGTCCTTTTCTCCAATTACCTATTCGTGTTGGATTAATCTTACCATAAGGGGCATGGGAGTTTCAATCCAAGTTACTAGCTAAGTAAAAAATTATCAAAGCATCGACTCAACAGTTTCTCTTAAGCTAGTCTTAGCTGCAACACCGCTATCTATTTTATCTAGAATTTCCTTTGGACTTAGCCATTCGGCTCCGACAAAATCACCAGAATTGTACACAGGCGCTTCGTTACTTCTGTAGATATAAAAGTGTCTAAAATACGGAATGACACCAGGGTTAAACTTTGCTACAAACTCTAGCTTACTTGGATCAATCGTGAGATTTAACTCTTCTTCAATCTCACGTAAAGCAGATTCAACATAGCTCTCACCCGATCCAACATGGCCGCCCACACTATAATCCAGACCATTTGGCGCAATTTTCTTATCGGCAGTTCTGGTTGGTACCCATAACTTGCCTTCGTCATTTTGTATAAACATTTCTACGGCACGGATATAGCCAAGCTTTTTCTCAATGAGATCCCCGTAGTTACTGCGAAAAATGGTACCAATAACCTCATCATTTTCATCTACTAAGTCTAATAGTTCACTATCGGATATATCGCTCATATGACTTATCTTAACAGATAAAATATCTACAGTGCCGGATCAGGAACAGTTACGTTGCATTCTGGACCCGTTGATTCACCGGCAGTAAAGGTACGTGTCGCGCCACTAATGCCGCATTGTGTATTAACACCTTCTAGTTGGTAGCGCAGGTTGTTTGGGTTTACAAATAAAATTCCCGCCCTAGAACCGTCTGTTGCGTTTCGATACACCCGTACGGTACTCGGATTTGGTAAGTTTTTCACATAAGTCGACAAACCAGTGTTCGCAGCCGTATTTCCGGTGTACACCCTATTGTCCCAACACAAGTCACCAGCATAGCCAGTCCCGAGGCAGTAATTACCACTCCCTGGATAGGCATCATAATCGACAGCATATGTCGAATAGAGCTTCATATACTCTTTGACAGCTGTAAGCGTTTTCGTATTCCGTGCGCGTTCTTGCACTCCGTTGAAAGCGACGATAGTAATAGCAGCCAGAATAGCGATCACAACAATGACAATCAATAGCTCAACGATCGTAAAACCAGTTTGCTGTTTTTGTTTTGCCCACATGTTAGTTCAAGTATAGCAAAAAGACTCGTGATTCGAATATCCTTAACCTATTAATGAATAGCTTTAGTTTCATTTAGTATAATAAAGATACAAAAGGGAGAAACAATATGGCCGATTGGGGAAAGATTTTCAGCAGAGGCAACGTTCAAGACCGCCGTAGTTCCGGGCTGGCCATTGGCGGAGGCATTGGCACGGTCATAGTAATCGCTACCCTCATCTTTAATATCATAAGTGGTGGCCAGATCAATATTAACGATCTCTTAGGTCTCATCCCTACTGAATCGCAAAGCAGTTTAAGCTCGAGTGACTTCGAGGGCGCTGATCAATACGAGGTGTTTGTCTCGACGGTACTTGGCTCGACGAATGATTACTGGCGCAGCCAATTCACAAAATCAGGACAGGAATATACAGAGCCATCATTAGTACTATTCCGTTCAGCAACTCAATCGGCATGCGGGTACGCAACGTCCGACGTCGGCCCACACTATTGCCCTGCTGATCAAACAATTTACATTGATGAGACATTCTTTACTGAACTACAGCAACGTTTCCATGCCAAAGGAGGTGACGTTGCCGAAGCATATGTTATCGCACATGAAGTAGGCCATCATGTTCAGAATATACAGGGTAGTCTGGAGCAAGCGCAGCGAAACGAAACCCAAGCGGCTGCAATTGCAACCGAACTTCAGGCCGATTGCTACGCCGGAGCATGGGCTAATTCTATAGCCAATCTGGGTGTGTTTGAATCAAATGAAATAAGTGAAGCCATCGACGCAGCCGCTGCTGTAGGTGATGACCGTATACAGCAATCGGTGAACGGCCAGGTCTCGCCCGAGACATGGACTCACGGCTCATCAGAGAGTAGAGTAAAATGGTTCACGACTGGATATAATAGTGGTGATCCTGTTGTTTGCAAAGATGCAGGTTAGAATAAGAAATGAAACTAAATACCTTTTAGGAGGGATGTAAAATGACAACTATCAATCCTTACATTAACTTCAATGGAAATGCCGAAGAAGCTTTCAACTTTTACAAATCTGTGTTCGGCGGCGAGTTCACTAGCCTTGTGCGCTTCAAAGATCTGGAAAGCGCCGAGTTCCCTGTGCCAGAAAACGAAGCAGATAAAATCATGCGTATTGTTTTGCCTATTGGTGAAAATACCTTAATAGCCAATGATGTGCCTGAAGTTTTGGGTCGAGTAAGCGAAAATGAAAACCGTTCTAAAATATCAGTCTCCGTGGAAAGTCACGAAGAAGCCGACAGAATATTCAATGGTCTTTCAGTAGATGGAGCTGTCGAGATGCCACTTAGCGAAAGCCCATGGGGGACATATTTTGCAATGCTTAGAGACAAATACGGTATTGAGTGGACGGTGGAGTTCGACCCGAGTAAATAGCCCACACGGGCGGTTTTTACACAGCCTACGGGTCGTAAACCACTTTGACTGGCAAGATCTTACACTGTTACAATAAGCTTATGATTAAAAACAAAAACGGCTTTACGATCGTGGAGCTTTTGATCGTCATCGTTGTGATTGCAATTTTGGCTGCGATTACAATCGTGGCATACAACGGTATCCAGACTAGGGCTATGGATACAAAGATTAAGAACCTAGCGACTTCAGTAGGTAAATCTTTACTACTAGAAAAGGTGGACGGCGTAACACCAGCGGCAGTCGGCTATTGGGGCAACGCAGGTGGTGTGGATAGCATTATCATACCCAAATACCAACAGACTGGCTATCGAGATGACCTAAAAAGCTCTAACGCTGATTTTGTCTCTCGCATCTTTAGGTATTATAACTGCGCAAGCGGTGGCTTCGTTATCTATGCATCGCTCAATAGCCCAACGGCTAGTGAAGTTCAAAATTTTCAAGATACCAGAACCCAGTGCGGACAGACTGTCGCCCAAACACCAGAAACCGCGCCCCTAATATATAACTACGCTCGAATTTTTAACTAAGTTGCTCATTCACATCTTGCGATGGCAAGAAAATAGCCAGACCAGATGGTCTGACTTTTTTCTTGGCTCCCGCTAATAGACACACTTCGCAACTATGTTGCGAAACCTAGTATTTCTTTTGCCAGTCCCTAAACATACCCCGACCTCTTTCAACCAATACTTCGTCAAAGTCATACATCTGAGAGAAATTCCTAATACTAGCCCTTAACGCTTCGAGCCGAGCATTTAGATTAATGCGAGTCTCTGAGACCTGTTCTTCGGTAAGCCCGTATTCATGCGCTGACTGAAATGCAAGCCCACGACCATATTTATCCAGTATATCTTCGACGTATACGAGCGTCATAAAATAGCTATTTTTGTCAAAACCATCTTGTTGAATTAAGTCACCGATTTCGTCTGCAAAATCAAGAAGCTCAATCATATGTTGGTACATAGGTTTCCTATTCATATAAGCTCAGTATAGCAAACAAAAAGATCTTCAGTTCGAAGATCTTTAAGTGTAATAATCTTGGCTCGCGGTAACGGACGAGTTGCGAACTGTCAGTATTGATTACGATAACAGTTCGTTAATACTCATTGAATCTCTGTTTCAGCAACGTCAACGAGCTCTATAGGGCAGTTGCCATCGCTAAGTCCTATTTGTCCAGTTATTACATAGGACTATAGCCCTGTACGCCATATCACCTTCGAGGAAATATTTAGTTCCGTCTTCACGGGTCTTACATAAATCAAGCAACCTTGGACATTCAAAACCTTTACAGTCCTCGTAACGCTTTTTAATGGTTGCTTGTGGCTGAACTTCACTACTCATTCGGTTAGTTAAGCATTGACGGTACTTACGATGCAAGCATAAGCTAAGCAAAAACACCGCCTTTCGGAGAGTGATTATGTTTGTCTCCGGTAGCTGAGTCGCTACACTCTTCCGCTCATTTATAAATAAAAATTGCTTGTTTATTTTACTCGCTTCATCGAACCGGCGACTACCGCCAGACGAGCTGGTGTGTTGCTGGTTCAGATCTAGCGAGGAATATGAAAAATGCCAGACCAAAAGGTCTGACAGTTTTCATGGCTCCGACGGCTGGATTCGAACCAGCAACCTCGAAGTTAACAGCTTCTTGCTCCACCATTGAGCTACGTCGGAATACAAACAATATTATAACGGCAAACGACGACCGAGGTCAAGGGTGGTTTTAAGACGCACGTAGTGACTCAATTTGACGAGTTAGGTCAGCGATCGCACCCCAACTACTGCCGTCGGTCATAATAACCAAGACATACGTGCCGGTCGGAATATAAACAATCGAGGCGTCATGTAGTAATCCCCATAAAAAGCCGACCTTATCAGCCACCTGACCGCTCGTGCCTGCAGGAATACCCTTACGGTAGATGTTGCGCTTCATGGCTTCGATCAGCCGCGCGCGGCCATCAGCCGATATCGGTAGCTGACTAGATTCAAGTTGAGCCAAGAACAACGCTTCGTCGCCAGCCGTCGACTGCGGTGTGTTACCAATAATAAATGACGTATTTGTCAGGCCAATCTCTCGAACCTCATCGGTAATCGCCTTGGGGCCAATTTTCTGCAATAAGGCCTCGGCGCAGGCATTGTCTGATTTTACAATCATGTCATCGAAACACTTTTCTAGATTACGCCCGGCTGATATATTCGCGTCGCCCCAACTCATCGTCCCAGCATCAATGCGGCGTAACGTGCTGTAGGCGACAAATAATTTATAAGTACTGGCCGTCACGAATGTCTTGGTGTCGTTATAGGTGGCACGGCGATGGCTACCAGATAATTCAATGAGCGATATACCAAAACTCCCCGGATGATCCTTGGCAAAATTAGCGAACAGCGCAGAGAAGCCAGCATCGGTCGCACTATAATTACGAACGTATTCAATTCGTGGGTTAGTGACATTCGTTACTACTGCCGCCGAGTCACGCTCGAACATTAAATACGACATAACCATACCGAGGGTTTTATCGATATCCAACGCCTGTCCGCTTGGCCCATTTTGACGCGACGTTTCCACAAAATCATAGGTTGATACTTTCGTTACACCGGCCGCAACGGCTACTTTTGGTGCAATATTCTTAGCCATAAATTCATTAGCGCGCTCACTACTTAGGCTAGCGGTTAGTTTACCGTCCTGCGTGCTAAAATCTAGCCAGCTCATTACTTGATCCCCTGGAATGGCCACTGCCTCATTGCCTACCGTAATCGATACACCACTCCCGATTCGGCTGGTTAATGAACCGACCAGTGTCTCAGCAGCTTCCGTTGCTACTGCGGGCTGGGTTTCGTTCATTGGAATCCGGACCGCTGGCTCATAGCGTAGCACCGGCTTTAATTTCTGCAGTGCTATTCTGACATCATTCATTTGGCAGGTACCGCCGACTTCGGATCGGACCGCATGCAACCCGCCGTCTTCAAAGGTAATTGTTGCGTCCTTTGGCGTGACATTACACGAATCGCCTAGTTCTTTTTTAATATAACTGTCGAGCACTTTCTGATTCACATCATAGTCAGGCTCGGGAACACTTGAAAATGCCTGTGCCCAGATCAGCGAGCTCGGCAGCAAGCGTAGCCACCACGCATATTCAACCGCTGCTACACGATCAGTGTTCTTGACCGACACTCCCATTTCATTTATTGTCGGCGATCGATATGGCACACTATTTGTTCCAAAATAAATTCGCGCTCGCTTAATCAGATACTGATGGTCCAGTTCCCATGCCGCATCAGCCTTTTGCCAGCCACCAACAGACACTCCGTCAATTCGTGCATACGGCAGTAGTTGATCATGTGGATACAGTAACTGAATGACTATCGTTAGAATTGCCACACTACTTAAACCGTACACAAGAATACGTTTCCAGTGCAGCCGCAGCTGCTGTGCGAACCCCGACAATCTGTCCCTCATCTTTGGACTTAGTATATACCGCTACTGTTTATTTTGATAGCTATCGAAACGTTCGCGAAGTGTCGCGTGATCTGTCTTTAACCCCAAGATGCGTAGTGTTTCGATCAACATCGCAAGGTCATTCTTTACTGTCTCGTCGCCGGTTTGTTCGTACTTTTCAAGCCTCGTCTTTACTTGCTCGACAAGCCAAGCGTCAGGCTTCACATCTGCGACTTGTGCTGACGAGGTACCCTCATGATGAAGCACTTCAAGGGAACGTGCCGAATGATCTCGTTTAACCAACCAACCACGTGCAATCAAACCGTCAACATGAACGGCTACTGTCGAGACTGATTTATAACTAAGCCCACGCATAATTTCACGGTAGCTCGGACCATACCCATTACCTTTAATAAACCCGTCAATAAAACTGAGTAGTTCGCGCTGCTTTTTACTTGGTCGCTGGTCGTTCATACACTTCCTTTTTAGTAATGGCTATTGCAGCTAGCCCCCACCAGATAATTGCCACGGTATCGTCAACCCAAACAGGTAGTAATAGTCCAATCAACGCAAGGCTAATGCCGCTCGCAAATATTCCGAGTGCCAGCCAATCGCGTCGTTGTCGCCACAGGCGATGCATCACCAAGCCAAATAGCACTAGAAATAGTAGAAGACCAAGCCAACCAGTCTCGTGCGCAATAAACAAATACTGATTTTCAATAATGATTGGTGAATCGCCGTGTAGTGACGCCGAACCTGTACTTCCGACTCCACCACCAAATGGTTGATTCAGTAGTCGATCGACGCCTATTTGTAGCGACGAGACATGATCATCATTAGAACTAATAGTGCTGCCACCCTCTGGATTTTCATGCAGTAAGACATTAGAAACGAAACTACTGTTTTGGCCAATGACCAACCCACCAATCAGTGCACAGACGATAACTGACAGGGCAATCCAACTGCGATGCGACAAGCGTCGCATGATTGTAGCGGCAAAAACGACACCAAGTGCAACGATCGCTCCCACTAGTGCACTACGTGAATAACTAATCCACAAGGCAATCACACTACTGACTGTCAGTAGTTCTAATCCAACTGCATATTTGCACATAAACCCACGGCCTTTTGTAATGACAGCTGCGACTATTAATGCCAATACTATTCCGGCATATGCACCCAACGGATTTGGCCCACGAAGCGTACTATTCACCCTGATATAATCGGGATTTTTATCAACCGTCAGATACGGTGCAATTGTGTCTCGTCCATATCCAATCGATGACAAAATATCCGCCGGCAAAACAAGTTGCAGTGTCGCAAAGCCAACGACAACCGCTGCCCCAATACCAGCAACCTTGAGTAACAATGATCGGTAATGCGGCATAGTTCGAATGATTATATAAACCAATCCGAAAAACAGCACATATCGTAGATCAATAGCCAGTCCAGCTACTGTCGCAACAACTCCCTGATACATTAACGCAACTAATATAATATGTAGCGCTGCATACGCAACAATAATCCGGAATATCCAGTCATTCGCCAACTCTCGCCATAGTCCGCGGCGACTGACGATTATGATCGCAAGTGGCATGAGCACCAGCATCAATATTTCTTTCCACGACTTAATTAACAACGCCGCATCTGGAAACAGGACACCGAATCCAACACTCAAAGGGGCGTGGACCACGATACCGGCAAAAATAACGATCACAATTGCTAGGTAAATCTTTTCTAACGACAGTCGTTTCATTCCCTCTAGTGTACCGTAAAAAATGATATACTAGCAGTACAAATGCCATCAAAAAATACCAAATTTTATAGCCTTGTCCTGATTATTGCCGACTTCTTCGTCTTGCTACTAGCGTTTACCGCTGCCTATATTCTCCGTGTTCAGTACGATCCTCGTCCACTGGTCGCTAACGTTGGCGCTTTCGACTATTTCGTGAGTTTTCTAACAATCACTCCATTCTGGATTCTTATTTTTGCCTCTCTTGGGCTGTATCACGCCAGTACCTATAACCGTCGCCTCGTTGAATGGGGAAAGATTGCAATCGGTTCATTTATCGGCATCCTGCTGGTCATTGGCTGGCAATACGTCAATGATAGTCAATTATTCCCAGCCCGTCTGGTAGCCGTTTACGCTCTCTTTGCCTCATTCTTCTTGATCCTTATTACCCGTGAAGCACTCCGTGTTACTCGTAGTCTACTGTTCCACTTTGGCCGTGGCACCAGTCGCGTTCTTGTTATCGGGAACTCTGCAGCCACGCGTGATATTGCCGAGAGTTTGTCTGAAACACACCGCAGTGGTTATAAAATCGTCGCCATTGCAGGCCCACAAAAAGTTCTCCCTCCAGGCTTAGATGTCACTCACTTTTCGTCTGTTGAAGAAGCCTTGAAAAAGGTTAATGACCTTCATATCTCAACTATTATTCAGACTGATCTATATGATTCAGCCGAACGAAACCAGCGCATTCTTGGCGCCGCTCAAACTAATCACATCAACTATAACTTTATACCTGGTGAAGCAGAGTTTTACACCGGTAAACACAGTGTCGACGTCTTCCTGGGTTATCCAATGATCTCGGTCTCACCGACTCCATTAGTTGGTTGGGGCGCCATCGCTAAACAAATCTTTGATATGATCGTTGGCCTCATACTCTTGGTTATTTTGTCACCTATCTACATGATACTAATCATTCTGCAGGCGATCTTTAATCCAGGACCATTATTTTATATCAGCCCACGACTCAGTCAGTTCTCTAAACCAATCGGCCTGATTAAATTCCGTAGCATGAGCGCCAAATATGGTAAAAAAGACGCTGCTATTGAATTTCGGGATATGGGTCGTGATGATCTAGCAACTGAATATGAAAAACATCGCAAGGTCACTAATGATCCACGCGTTACCAAATTTGGTCAGTTCCTACGCGTCACATCCTTCGATGAGTTACCGCAACTCTTCAATGTTCTACGCGGTGAATTAAGCCTCGTTGGCCCGCGTCCGATCCTGCCACAAGAAGCCAAACTCGCTAAAGGCCGCACTGCCTTACTGCACAGTGTCAAATCTGGCATGACGGGATTATGGCAAGTATCTGGTCGCAGCAACTTATCATTCGAAGAACGTATCGAACTTGAGCTTTTCTACGCTCAAAACTGGAGCTTCTGGTTAGACATTAAAATCCTCTTCAAAACAGTTGGAGTCGTCCTTCGTAAAAAAGGAGCCAAGTAATGGCTAGCCGTCCACCAAAAATAGCACTTGTCACTGACTGGCTGACAAATATGGGCGGAGCAGAACCATTACTGCTAGAAATCCACAAGCTATACCCAAACGCTCCGATTTACACTTCGGTATACAACAAAGATGCCATGCCAGCCTTTCATGACTGCGACGTTCGCACGACATATCTCCAAAAGTTATTACCGAAATCTATTCGCTACAAACACGTCCTATGGCCAGTTCTCCGCGCCTACGCCTTTCGTAAACTCGACCTGTCTGAATTCGATATCATTATCAGCACCAGCAGTGCCGAAGCCAAGGCAGTCCGCAAAACTCGTCCTGATCAGATCCATATTGCCTACATCCATACCCCAATTCGCTATTATTGGAGCCACTACAAAGAATTCAAAAGGGAATTCAACTTTGGTAATTTATCATTCTTGATTCGTCCATTCATTCCGCTGTTCGTCCGCTGGATGCGTAAATTAGACCTGCAATCAATACCTGGCATTGATGTCTTTATCGCCAACTCAACTGTGACTCAGTCACGCATCAAGCAGTACTACGACCGTCCCAGCACCATCGTTCACCCGCCAGTAGAAATCGACCGCTTTACCCCACCACCACAAACTGACCGTCAGGGCTTTGTCGTTTGGGGCCGCCATGTACCCTACAAACGGTTTGACCTCGCCATCAAAGCTTGCAACAAATTACAGCTGCCGCTCACTATTATCGGCAGCGGCCCTGATACTGAACGGCTTAAATCACTCGCTGGACCAACAATTAGTTTTCCGGGCCGTGTCAGTGACGAAGAATTAGTTCGCATCGCCCAGCACTCCAAAGCATTCCTTTTCCCCAACGAAGAAGATTTTGGCATCTCTGCCGCCGAAGCACTTGCAGCTGGCACACCGGTGATTGGTTATGCAAAGGGTGGTGTACTCGATATCGTCCAAGACGGCGAGACTGGTGTCTTGTTCCAGGAGCAAACAGTCGAAAGTCTCATTGACGCCATCAAACGTTTCGAAACACTGTCATTCTTACCTGCGACACTTCATCGCAAATCAAAACGTTTCGCACCAAGTCTTTTTGATACCAAGATTCAGAAAATCGTTAACGACGCCATCAGATAGCAATCGATTGCGTAAAGGGGTAGATCAGCATATACTAATCCTAGTAAATGAAGACTCCATCACGCCCCCTCATTTCCGTTGTCGTGCCACTTTATAATGAAAGTGACGTTATTTTGACGTTCCACGAGCAGCTCGTACAGGTTATTGATGTGGCGACCAAGCATTCATACGAAATTATCTATTGCGATGACGGTAGCAGCGACACAACCGCAGCGATTGTACAAAAACTATGTGCCAGCGATCCCCGCGTTAAACTCATTAAACTATCCCGTAACTTCGGTAAAGAAAGTGCCTTATCTGCAGCGATTCATCAAGCAAATGGCGACGGTATTTTGATGCTTGATGGTGACGGTCAACATCCCGTCGATATGATTCCTCAATTTATCAAGACCTGGCAAGCAGGTGCTGACGTCGTGATTGGCCTGCGTGCCGACAAAGACCAGGAATCATTTACGAAAAAGTTCGGCTCATGGCTATTCTATAAACTCTTTAACCGCCTGACCGGACAAACAATGACACCTGGCGCAACCGATTATCGCCTGATTGACCGTTCTGTTCAGCAAGCTTTCTTGTCGCTCACTGAAACTGATCGTATTACTCGTGGATTGATCGACTGGCTGGGATTCAAGCGAGAGTTTATTCCCATAAAGCGACTTAGCCGCACGGCCGGTAAGCCAAGCTATTCACTCAGTAACCTGATAAAACTCGCGACAAACAGTTTTGTATCATTGTCATCAACTCCGCTCTATTTATTTGGCTATATCGGGGTATTCATCGCAAGTGCCTCATTCCTTGTTGGTGTCACGGTCTTTATCGAACAAGTTATCCTACGCGACCCATTACATTGGCACTTCACAGGCCCTGCCATGCTCGGTATCCTCATTTTATTCCTGGTTGGCATAATCCTTATTTCTCAAGGCATCATCTCGCTTTATATTTCACATATGCACAGCCAAACCAAAGGCCGTCCACTATACGTGATTGATTACAAAGGTTCAGCCGGGATAGTAAAGGAAACGGATGCTAAGTAAATTCCGTCCCGACCTCAAAAAACCAAGCCACCGCTATCTCGTTACTGGTATTAGTGTCTATCTATTTGAACTATTAGTCATTCTCGTTGCCGAAAAGCTTGGCGCTAGCGGTATCCTAGCCGTAGGACTGAGTTTCTGGCTTGGCTTCATGGTTTCTTTTGGCCTACAAAAAGCTTTTACTTTCAAAGACAAGCGAACGCACCATCGTATTCTCGTACCCCAAATAATCGCCTATGCGCTACTGGTATTATTTAACTTCGGCTTTACACTTTTGGTCACTCAACTGCTTGTTGCCTTAGTGCCAGCTGTTGTCACGCGAACGGTTGCCCTAGGTATTACGACTGTTTGGAACTTTTATTTGTACCGCACCAGGATCTTTAAAACAGACGATAACCTTGTCTATTAAGTAATTATTGATGGTAAAGCAACGTAAAAAGAATCTAAAAAAGGTAATCAAGCGTCTATTCACTAAAACGATTAGACGCCCTGGTTTTCCGAAAGCCTATAGCGTTTTCGGCGTAATCACATTACTACTAACGATAATCTTTTGGGCACTGCCGACCGCGCTAGTCCATCAGCATAATGCCGACCAGCTAGTTGATCCGTATCTTTTTGAGAATGTAGGTACATTCCAAGCAGCGATCTTTCCTGGCCAACATAGCTTTCTAATTAAATGGCCGCTCTTCTGGCTCGTCAGCTTATGCGGCTCTTCACCAACGGCCTTCGTATTATTTACATTAGCCGTCACCTTACTAACCGTTGGATTGTTGGTCTATATTCTGTACCGAATCGAACGACGTCCAGTTGTTTTTGGCGCACTTTGTTTGGCCCTAGCGAGTGCATTATTACTCATCCCTGCCGAATCATATCCAGGCGCCTTATTACCAATGAACATGGCGATGCTTGCCACACGAAATTTAGAATATATCGTCTATATCGCTAGTATTATTTTATTAATACGCGCACCGCGATTGATTAGCTGGAAAATGGGATTAGCCGTACTTACGCTGGGGTCACTAATTGCCAGCGACAAATTGTTTCTCACACTCAGTCTTGGTGGATCGTTCGTTGCCCTCATTGCCTATCTGCTATTCAAACAACGACAGCTCGTACAACTCGCGCTACGTTGGCTAATTGTCAGCGTGCTCGCAAGTGGCCTAGCAATGAGTATTATTTGGCTCATTTCTATCACTGACATCACAACAATTAGCGACAGCGCAGGTGCTGGCCCTTACGCTCTCGTCAATAACTTTAAAGATCTAGCACTGGGCATTATTTATGGTATCTTAGGCATCTTCACTAACCTAGGTGCCAATCCAGCTTTTGATGCCACCATCGCCAAAAACATTCCCGCACAAGCATTACAGCGCCTACTATCGCCAGCAGGACCTACGTACCTGATTAACATTTCTCTCGCTTTCACAGCAATCGTCATCAGTTATAAACTGTGGTGGACGAGTCTTCGCACCAAACTAAAAAAGACTAAACGAGCACCAAAGCCACTCCAGACTAGCATCGGTCTATCACTCATCATGATATGGACCAGTCTCGCGGCCTTCGGCGTCTTTATAGCAAGTAATCACTACTACGCTGTTGATGCTCGCTATTTAACAATCTTTCTTTTCACTGTCTTTATCGTTATTGCTATTTACATGCGTCGCATCAGACTACGTCGAGCACGTGTCGTTATTGCTGGCCTTATTATTGTTTGCGGCATCGCACTCGGGTTGCATTCGTCTTGGCAGACTTCAGCGAATTCGGCTGCAGTTTTATCAACCAACCAGCAACGCAACCATCTAATCATTGATGCGCTAGCACAAAATCCCGTTAAGACTTTAGTTGGTGACTACTGGCGCGTCCTCCCGATCAAGCAAGCGATGCGTCATTCTCAAAACGTCCTTCCACTAGCTGACTGCACCACGCCGCGTGACGTCCTAACTAGCAGCGCCTGGAAGCGGGATTTATCGCGCGAAAGCTTTGCCTATCTACTACCACTCAAACCTAGTACGACAGGCTATCCTGGCTGTAGTATCGAACAAATAATCGGCCTATATGGTCGCCCAAGCGCCAGTCATGTCATAGCCGGTACTGCTAGCGAACCCGAGGAAGTTCTACTGTTTTACAGCTACGGCATCAATGACACGATGCGCCATTCGCGCCCAACGGCTAGTATTTTACCTATATCAACCAATCAAATCCGCAACACTCGCTGTAATAATTCAACAATCATGAATATCGTCGCTCACCAAGATGATGATATTTTATTTATGAATCCAGATCTTATCCATAGCTTGCAGGCGGGCGACTGTATCCGTTCTGTGTACCTTACCGCGGGTGATAGTGGTGGTGGACGATTGTATTGGCTTGGGCGCGAGGAAGGCTCGAAAGCCGCCTATGCGCAGATGCTTGGTGTCAAAAACCCGATCTGGACCACTCGCACAGTTAGTCTTTCAAAAACCGCCTACGTAACTCTTGCAACCCTTAAAAACAGCCCGAATGTTAGTCTTATCTTCTTCCATCTACCTGATGGAAATATAAATGGTCATGGCTTTGAAGCAACCAACTTTGAAAGTCTCGAAAAACTTGAAACAGGCGGAATATCAACTATTCACTCGGTCGACGGTCAATCTATGTACACTCCGGACCAGCTCATTAATGCTCTTGTTAAGCTAATTGACACATATAAACCAGATGAAATTCGGACCCAAGCAACGCACAATCTCAGCGAACAATTCGCCGATCACAGCGATCACCTTGCCGCGGGAAACTTCGCCAAGCGTACTCAGCAACAATACGCCCAGCAAGAGGACGCACTGGAACTTACTTTTTATGTAGGTTATCCTATTCGTGACCAACCAGAGAATGTTGACCCTGCTGATGTTACTGCCACCGAGAACACCTTCTTTACTTATGCCAAGCACGACAGCGGAGCATGCAACTCGATTGACACCTGCAGTACGATGTCATATATCTATTACCTCAACCGACAATACACTACAGAATAATTAATACAGCTTTCATTGCATTATTATAAATTAGTTGTATAATCACCCTATTGTCCCTTTCCGATCTTTTACAGTTAGGAGTTCGTCATGAGTGACGAAACACTTGATCCCGAAAACGCGGAAGTGGTTCTACAAATCAGTAGCTGCATCCTCAGATTTCTGACAGGCTCAAATTTCTATCTTGCTACCATTACAGGTAAATCGTTAGAAGGTAGAGGATTTGTCGTCGATGTAGGCGGCTTCGGCCTGCTGCAGTATTTGATACGTGATCAAAATGTGATCTACTCGCCATCGAGCTACACCCAACTTGATACGCGTCGTCACGCCTGCAACATCTGGTTTCATAACGACGAGCTTGAGGCGAGGGTAGACCGCTGGGTCATTGACGTTTTTAATCAAGAAAGCGAAGAGGGTCTCACCCTCCTTCGCGATCACCTTGTCGAACAAACCGAAGGTCAAATTGAATTTCGGTTAAACTGTCGCCGTGGTCCCGTTCGTCCCGAAAAAACACTCGCAGACTACGGCCTAGGTATCCGTAAATAGATTCAGAAAGTGACAGAGCCTCTCATAACATACGTTGCGAGAGGCTCTTTTCATGCATCAACTACTATTCGTTTGTCCGTTCTCTTCAGAACTTATTGGCCACCGTATCCGTAACCATAGCCTGGATAAGTAAGATATGGCTTATGGTAGTTTGCAACCTTAACTGGCTGATGTATGTCATCAAGAACCGTGTCGGTGGGAGCAATGTAGAGTTCGCTACCATTTTTAGCGAGTAAAATATATTTATCAGTATACCAACCGTATGGCGTATAGTCTGATAGCGACGCTATCTGCTGACTGCTCGCGCCATTTTTGTCACCAATAAACAACGAATTCTTTCCGTCACGCACCTCTGACCAGAACACCCTTTTGGCATCTGGTGACACTAAATAGGTTGGATAAGCTGAATTGAATTGATCGTCGGTTGTTGTGTCCGCCCCTCCTAGGACACCGTTCTCATACTCGTAATATGACACTTTTCCCATTGGGTCAGTAAAGCCTGCATAAATTTCTTGTGGCTTGTAAAAACGAATATTTACATAGGCACCCTGTGGCTGTACAACTTCTTTTATCACCCGCTTCTTGCCATCTGTTGTGGCTGACATGATGGACATCTTAAAATCACCGGCACGATACGCAGACCTACTCCAACTCTTCGTATAGACAACTTCGTTATTCAAGATATAGGGATTGCCAATATCTTCACGCTGGAAGTCATAGTAGCTAGTGCCGCTACCAAGCGCCTGATCAATAGACGTAATCTTTTTAGATTCCACATCATAAGCTTTCAACACCTGTCGCTGGTTATCCCAAGACTCACCAGTATCACGAGTTACTTTGTATATAAAGTCATGACCAGACCATCCAACAAAACTAAAGCTCGCTGATCCTTCGTCGGCCGTGATCAACTCGCCTGTTTCAGTATTAATAATATATACCTTATCAAATTCACTGTCTCGCCGCGCAAGTAGCGCTAGGTACTTCCAGTCACGTGCCGCAAGTAGCGATGTCGATTCATCTCGCTCCTTACCCGTTCCTGTTATAACAACCTCAGGATTGCTGCCATCAAGATTAGACTTCATGACATTGATTTTGCCCGTGCTTTTACTTAGATAAAAGAGATGTCCGCTCGCCGTCAATGTAAATTCAGTTGCTTTATCAGTATTATCACTGCTAAGTTTTACACTACGTACATTATAGCCATCTTTTTCAAATACACCGTCGTGAGCTTTCTGATCCGCAGGAATAACGATTGTCGCAACACCATCTTTATCAGTGATAGCCGTCGCCCTACCTACTGATAATTTAGCCGAGTCAACTGGAACCTTAGAGATTGAATCAACAATAGAAACGAGGACTTGTCGTCCTTGCGCCTTAACTTCTATTGGCGTAGTATCAGTCGCTCCAATAACTGGCACTATATATGCGCGGGTAGAGGCCGTATAAAGCTGCTTATTAACCATTAGCTCATAGACGCCGACACTGACGTCCTTCAGAACGACAGTGCCTGAGCTGTCAGTTTTTCCTTCTACGCCACCCAGACTTACAGCTGCATCACTAACCGGCTTCTTTAGCGATTGGTCAACAACTTTGAGTGTGACGTCCTTTTTAACGACAAGCCCGAGCACAGCATATCGAGTGAAAGGAATCGAAACTGTAATTATTAATAGAGCAAAAACAATTGCAGATATGGAGATTGTCTTTCGTTTTCGGGTACTGAAAAGACTTTTGACAAAGTCTCCAGCTTTAGACACATGCCCCTTATTGAAACGAAGCTTATTTTTATGTTTTTCCACTCGATTTTTAGATTCCATATTAGAAGCTTACGGTTTTTAAACTATAATGACAATCCTTTCTGTGCAAATTTAAGTAAAACACTCCACCTAAATTAATGCGTGGAAAAGTTTGACTCGCCAACCTACTGTGTTAGCTTTACAAGCAATTGTCCAGCAGCCGCACTGGTAAACATGTCGCGACTCAACATTGCCTCCCTAATTGGAACAAACATTGATCCATAAATACGCTCTCCCGCACCGTCA
>DASVHL010000076.1:0-19486 GCA_036382575.1 Saccharimonadales bacterium (SeqCode)
CCTGTAAATGGATCCTTATGAAGTACTGCAGGTAGCCCGCAACGCAAGCCCAGAACAGGTCAAGGTGGCCTATCGCAAACTCGCGAGAGAATACCACCCAGACCGAAATAGCCGAGCTGATGCAAAGGAGAAATTCCAGCAAATTCAGCTCGCGTACGATCAACTGACCGGCAAAGTAAAGGTACGACCAGGACGCAACGGCTACACGCCTCCACGTAGCAATACAAATCAGCCACCAAGACAGCATTCCACTCCTCCGTACGCACAGTACACCAGTGGATGGGATGACTTCCTCCGCGGACAAGAAAGGGCACAGACCTTTACAACCGAGGACATGCGCAACGAACGTGAACGCACGGCACAAGCTCAACGCGAACAGCGTGAGTATGACGCTCAGGCAACGAGAGAGCAACGCGAATACGATGCGCAGGCGGCACGACAGAAGCGTGAAACCGAATCACGACGAAATCGAGCTCGGTTAGACTACAATGCAAAGACAACCCGTGCACAACGTGAACGCGAAGCAAAAAAGGCTCAGGCTCAGCGTGAATATAACGCCGCAGCCGCCCAAGCCAAGCGCGATTACGATGCAACAATGGCCGAAGCGCTTCGACAACACAGAATTCAGACGGCGCAAGCAGAAAGAGAATTCACCGCCACAAGCAGCGAAGCGCTACACGAATACAACACCGAAGATCGCTGGCTGCAAAACGAAGAGGCTCAACGCCAACGCGAAAGTGCAGCAAGGTCAGAACGGTTACGTCGCGAGCGGGCCGCTCGTGGTAACTCCCGCTGACCAACACTTCATAAGGACAACCCCGACACAACGTCGGGGTTTTCTTATATTCACCTCTAGTCAAGATACGTCACCGGGCGTATTATTAAACAACAAATCTTGGTCAACTGACCCAAGATCCGCACCTCGTACCAGGAGTTGACATGCTAAAACATCCTGCAGTGCACAAAAGTCCGCTACACCCTAGCGCGCTACGCGCAGGTGACCTGACGGTAGGTAAACGTATTGTGATATACAATCTGACATTAGGGATTATCGATGAGGCAATGATCATCACTAAGCCCCATCTCGATACTAGTGATTCCGCTGGATCGATCGTGGTCACCATTCGTAACTCAAAAGGAGAAAGAAAAGATTACCCCCTCGAAAGTATTGGAGTTATTCCAGATAGCTTTTACGGCTGGGATGATGAACAGTTCACTATCGATATACGTAAAAAACACCTGCTGCCAAAACCCGACACGGAGTTTACATGGCCTGATCCACCAATGTTACGCAATGTATTGCATCCAACAGAAAAGGATGAATGATAACGATTGCAGCTACATCAACTTCACTCACCCTACAAACATACGCAGCAAAAACCCTGCACATGCTTGTAGGGTTTTTGCTTGTCCTAGTAGATTGATGCTGTGAACTTTCTCACATCCTCACATGATCATTAATCTTATAATGTAATTACAATCGGTAACCGAGAAAGTAGGTGATGTATGGGAACATTTAAGCTCACAACTTACGGAAATTTCTATCGTTTTAATCTGCTGGCGAACACGAATGAACCGCTATTACATAGCATGACGTATTTATCGAAAGCGGTAGCATTAAAAGCTATCGATCTGGTTCGTCGCCTCAGTCAAAGCAGTGATGCATTCGAAGCCAGAACAGCAAAAGACGGTCAGCCGTACTTCGTACTAAAAGATGAAAATGGACAAATACTGGGCGAGAGTGAATTTTATATCACCGAAGATGGTCGTCAGCACGCTATTGAATCCGCTAGACGTAATGCAATGAATGCGACGATTATAGAGGTCTAGGTACTATACTCTATAGTTAAAATATGTCATACTATATTAAATTATGGAGTTTCATTTTCATGCGGACAGCCGCGACATCCTAGTGTCTGTACATACCTTTGATGAAGATTATTTAGTAGACCAAGAAACCTACAGTCGCATTATGTCTGACGGCTATATGTCGACACTCAGCTTTGCTAAAGGTGCAGCCGAAAGTTTAGGTCTAGATATCGACAGCGAAAGTATGGAGCGCTGGAAACGAATTATTGCCGCGGCCCATCAGTTCGATGACTTTGTAGATAACGCACCCGATATACGTGCCGCCTGCGAATTATACGTTGAAGGTCTGAACCTAGCTCTTAGTCAAGATACGTACCGGATGATTGAAACAATAGACCTTCCACCAGACGCGGACATTGATGACCGTTTAATACCTGCCGTCATCTTGTTAAAAAACAGTGTCCGTAATCTACCACAAGAGCAGTTAGCCATTTTACGTCATGCCGCCTTAGCGATTAATGAGATCACTGAACGCAAAACCACGTGCGATAATCTCGAACAATATATCACACTACTAAAACGTGAATCGTACTATACAAGTATCTTGGTTTCAGGTTCAGCCTCAGAAAATATGTATACACAGCCTTCATTTGAGAGGTTCGCTGATTGGTTTGCCCAAGCGATAACAGCAGGCGTGATGGTAGATAATGCGATTGATCTTCGCGATGATAATGAACAGAAGGTGACTGCCGTAAAGCCGAATATACGTGCAGTGAGTAAACTGGCGCTGCAGGCGGCCAAACCTGGTTTTGCTATGATTCACGACATTCCATCGATGAACGCAACTAGAGGTAGCCTGCGTGAACGTTTGCATTTCTATTTTTAGTATCTTTACACCTTAGAGATATTGCTTTTTATATAAAAATATGCTATAATTAATCTAATAGCCTCGTCTTTAATGAAGGCATGCTATGCACCTTCAAAAGAGATTTCTTGGCAACTTTTGCATAGCAGTTACATCGCTTAACATCACTACAGAAAGGTGCACGATGTCCAGTTATTCATCGGGTTCGTCGAGCTGGGTCAAAGGACTCGTAGGCACGATTGTCGTCCTCGGTCTCCTTGCAGCGATTTACTGGTTCTTTGTCGGCTTTTGGTTTGACAGTGCCGCTCAGGTATTTCGCGGCTTCCTTAACGGCATCTGGTTCAGCTGGCTCTTTCCGAACGGCTGGAACATTTTTATGGCAACACCGCTGTTCACAGTTCTGGTATGCGCAGTGATTATTTTCATTGCGTGGATCATCCGTGATGTTAACGAGTCTTCGCCTGTCGTCGCTGGAATTTTGACAACCGTTCTTGTTATCGTCAGCCTCCATGCCATTTTTATTCGTGGCGTATGGGAGACCGAAGAAAAGGGCGCGCGTCACTATCTGCAGACCACCACATTTGTTGTCCACGATCCGAACAAAATGCCGGACATGCTCACCAAATTTGGCGAATCCAACGAGACTTTTGTCAAAGTTGTCGCTGGCGACCTTCCTTCGGGATGGTTGTCGCGGGTCGCTTCTGCGACCGGCGCGAGAAACGTCATTAGCAAAACTGGTGACGCCATCAGCAACACTGAACTGATGCTCGATACCATGACCTATATCTACGGAGAAGGTCAAACGGGCACCTGGACGGCAATCCGTGACGGCAAAAACCAAGTCAATATTTACGGTGTGGCTAGCTGGGATGGCAGTGGCGAGAGCGTTAAAACTTGTGAATTTACAGGTGACAACGAACTCAACAGAGCCTTCGGAGGCATGTGGGGCACAAACCTCACTAATGCAATCGCTGGCAAATATCCATTGTTCACCTATGACGAGTCAGATATCTGGGGTTACTGTGATGGCGACAAGCCAGTCATCGTTATCCCAGGCACGAAAACCGTCGGGTATTCAACTCGCACGGTTGACCAAGCGAATGGCGTTGTAACCGTCGTTGGCTCACCTAGCGGTGAACCAGTCATCGAACACGACGAGTCTGTCGACCCAGGAGAATATCCTGGCCCCGTTTACCCACAGCGGTTGGTAAATCAGCAGCTGTCGGGCATTGCTTGGGCAGCCGGCCGGCACCTTCGTATGTTCGAAAACTTCGGACTCGAAACAACAAGCGTTTCTTCACAGGAGGGCAACAATAAAAACTTCCTGCTAAAGAGCGCGACGGATGGACGTCTGTATTGGGTAACACCCCTGCGGCCACGTTCAACCGATTCACAGACGCTCATCGCTTACTCTGTCACGCCAGCTGATTCAATCAAGACGGATCAGCTAAACGAACAGAAAGTCTACATTTTGGACAGCAATGATCCTCGGATCGTCAACCTGGACAACTTGCAGGCAAAGGTCATCGACAAAGTTCGCACGACGGACCCGGGCTTCTTTACGGGAGACTCACCTGGCAAGATCGTCGAATTTTTGCCCGTAGCAGATGACAAATGGCAAGTATTTGCCGAAGTCAACGGCCGGGTAAAGTACCGTATCGACGTCAATGTCGGTGCGCAGATTACCGCAAGTGTCGTTTCGATTGACAAGGATCAGCCACAGACAGGGGAGACAGGATCACCCACGTCTGTCACGATGACATGCGATGACCCATCATCACTCGATGATGCCAGGTTAGCGCAATGTCTCGCAGGACTGGCAAACGAGCTGCAAAAGCGACAAAGCGAGCCAGCCAAGTAATCTCTTAACCCCGTGAGTCGGGAAGCACTTAGTCCGAAATGGCTAAGGACTTTCCGGCTCACCCGATCTCTATACATGTGTATGTATACTGATGAGTCCAAAAGGACGAAAGATCAATTATACATCTTACCGATAGCGCGTCTGGGCAGCGAATAATTCAATCCATTGATCCAGTTTCATTTGCGATGGCTTGGTGTCCAAACTAATACCAACTTGCTGACGAGGCATTTTGACGAAGATCTTTGGGTCAGAGAAACAGCCTTCAATAAACTGCCTGTAGCCGGACATTCTACTAAGTGCAATCAGTGGTTCAGGGCGCAGTATCAGCTCAACCATTACCGTATCAACATTAGGATGTGGCCAAAAGTCAGTTCGTTTTAATCGTTTACGTATTTTAACCGCAAAGATAGGACCAATCATCATACCAAGTTGTCCGGTAAATCCATCGAAGTCGGGGAGGAGTTTATTGGCGAATTGCTTTTGCACGATCAGATATGTTGCAACTGGTGGATTATCCGCCTCGGCTAATCGACGCACAATTGGTGAACTAAGATGAAAGGGGATGTTGGCAAAAATTTTATATGGACTCTTCGGTAACGGCATCTTTAAAAAGTCACCATCATAAACGCTCACATTTGGATATTTATCCATATTACCGCGCAGCTTTTCGGCCATACGTGGCTCAAACTCAACCGCTACAACAGATTTACAGCGCTCAGCCAGAACAGATGAAATCACACCACTGCCAGCACCAATATCATAGACGATATCTTTATTACTAATTGTCGTATGGCCAACCAGGGCTTTAATCAAGCCTGGACTGCGGAGGAAATATTGCGAATAGTGAGCAAGTCGTTTCATGTGTGTCTTGTCATTATACTACAGGGGCGAACGGGCAATTTAAAACACCTCCGAAATGAAGGTGTTTTAAATAGTGATCGAGTGATCGCTTAGGCGCGAACGCGGCGGCTAACTAGGTAGTAGTAGCTGCTGGCGACAAGAGCACCAAGACCAGTAACACTTAGAAGCATTTCACCAGCACCAGTGTGCGGTAGCTCTGGCGGAGTGACAGGAGGAACAGTGTCACAGTCAGTTAGCGTACGAGAGTGTTTTGTACTGTCAAAGTCTTTTTCGTTAATAGTAATGACTTTTTTGGTGGCAGTCTCACAGACCTGGATGGTCTTAGGGGTGTCACACTTACTCAGTGTTTTAGTGTGCTTTTTAGCGTCAAAGTCTTTTTCGTTGATAGTGATGATCTTCTTAGAAGTAAGATCACAAACTTCGATCTTCTTTACTTCTTCTACGCAACAGTCGTCAAGATTCTTTGAGTGTTTTTTAGCATCAAAGTCTTTTTCATTAATAGTGATTTCTTTTTTAGTTGAAAGTTCACATACCTTGATGTTCTTTGGTGTTTCACATTTACCTGTGGCTTTAAAGATTTCGCCAAGGATTTCACGGTCTTCACCATCATGATAGTTAATGATAGCTGGAACTTCAGGGGCAAAGTAGAAGTCTAGCTGAGTAGCGAAACAGGCATCTGGAACGCTAATAGTAATGGTTTTTTTGAAGTTTTTCTGTCCACCAGGTACGGTGAATGGAATTGCAGCGTGCTTGGTTTGTGGAATCGCAGTACGGTTCCAGCCTTTGCCATCCCATGTGTCAGGCAGTTTAAAGCTTTGCAAGAACAGTTCAGAGTCCGCACAAAGTGCTTTACCGTCAACGGTCTCGATTGTACCGGTGCCGCGTGTAAAGCTAGCGTTAAAGCTGTCTGGTGATTTTGGATCCAGACATGATCCAGTTTGTGTCCCGTGTGCCTGTACGGCTGTACCGGCGATAGCAACAGTAGCGATCGTAGCGATAGCAGCAAGTGCATAGTGCATAAGTTTCATATTGTATTCCTCCAAGAATAACTCTTTGCCTCGACTCAATTCGGGGTATGGCGTCATTCTATCATTTATTTGTGCTAATGTCAATAGCATTGTGAAAAACATAAACGTAATGAATGATGTCGAGAAGGGTTAAACTAAGAAAAATATTGTAATATAGATTATTTTATTATATGGTATTATTCATAGTTTTTGTCGAGAGGTTCACCAATCCAGAACTACGAAAGGTTGATCATGGCAAGTAAAGCAATTGCCGCTGATTTACTAGCAATAGAAAACCCACGCGATCATAGCCTGTATATTCACTTACGACTTTCAATTGATATGAATGACAGCCTTAGGCGATTAATCAAAAGGAAAGCGGCTACGCAAGCAGCTAATTTCCAGATAGATTCGCAAACCCTAGGCTTGAATCAGATTATCGTCAAGGTTCGTCCGCCATTTAGCTTCGAGGACGCATCAGATCAAGTGATTGCAGCTCTTAAGCGGTGGCATGAAATAGAATGCGGATGGCTGTCTTGCTTGCCACATATGCGCATTACGCGCGTTATCGAGGGTAATCGTCTGCAGACGGAGCTGTTTTACCCAAAAGAATCATCTGTCGGTGTCCAACTTGGACGTACGATCGCCCAGAAACAATGGGCAATGATCAAAGGCAACTGGCTACTTGTGTCAATGACAGCCAAAGAAGAGTTTCAGCTACGCCGTCAGCTTACTTAGTACCCGCTCATGAAAAGCCCCATCGGTTATATCCGTTGGTAAAACGCTTGAAATGAGCGGGTTTTTCATGCCCTGTGAAATAGATTACTGCCCATTAACAGATTATGCGGTTAACTATAGGGACTAGTAAGCGCACTTTATGCAAGGAGGGTACGTATGAATAAAATCACACAAGCTGCAATAGACGAACTCGCGCAGCCACAACCCACAAAAGTAATCAGCATCTATCTCCCCACCCACCGCGACGGATCACCACTCCACCGACAAGAAGATCAAACTAGACTAAAAAATCTCGTCAGAATCGCAAACGATCAATGGCACGCCGAACAGAACGACGAGGCCATTTTTAATTCTTATAACCAGCTGATGGAGAAACTAGATGACAGCGCGTTTTGGCAACGCACAACCGAAGGTATGGCAATCTTCATGAGCCCGGACAGCTATTCGATCTATCATTTGCCAATTGGATCACAAGAGCGAGTCTGTATTGACGATAGCTATGACATCACGCCACTGCTTGTCGTTATGGCATATGATCAACCATACTATCTGCTGACACTCGCGATGCATAATACAAAATTATTTTACGGCGACATGTACGGACTTGAACCAGTTACTATTGATTTTCCGACCAGCCCAGAAGACGCGTTGAACATTGATGAGATGTTTTCAGGCAGTCACACGATTCGCAATCAAGATAGTGGTGGCGGCAGTGCAGCACATGGTCAAGGCGACTCTAATGGCGCCGGCAGAGAAGAGCGATTACAATATTTTCGCATAATCGACGCAATGATCGCCGATTCATCAAGTATCGACAGCGCGTTGCCAGTCTTGATTGCTGCGACAGATAGCGAGGCAGGGGACTATCGTCGTCTCAGTAAGCTTCCAAGCCTCATTCACACCTATATCCAAGGCAACCACACCAATTCAACCTTAGCAGACCTACACGCTCTAGCTTGGCCGATAATCCAGACCGAGGTCACACTGAAACAAGCGACCGCAACGATGGAGGAGTTTCATGAGGGTGAGGGGATTAAAAAATCGTCACGTCATCTGCGCGATATCGTTGAGGCTGCCAAGATGGGTCGCATCAAAACCCTGTTAGTAGGCATGACCAAAAAAACAACCGACACTGTTAGTGACGCTATTCATGCGGCCGTGCCAATTCTTACATTTGCCAAACAGTATGACAACGATCACATTACTCAGCTTGTTAGAATCGTACTTGCACAGGGAGGCACAATCCTAGGGATTAATCGCGAGTTATTACCCGCCACAGTAACCGTGGCAGCGATTTATCGTTATTAATATTTTTTACATCACAAAATCGACACCTCTTGTCACCACCTTTCACACATCTAGCATTTTCACTTGTTAGCACTAGCGCTTTTATGCACCGAGGTATATGATGGGCCCATGAAACTGACGTTTGGATCACTTAATGTTCAATCATTTACCGACTGGGACACACGCAAGCCAAAAATTATTAAACACTTTGAAAAGACCGATCCAGATATCATCCTGTTCCAAGAAGTGACTTTCTTGCCGCAAATCGCAGCATACACGCAAGTCTCGCTCCTAAATCAAACTCTTAACTATCCATACGAGGCTACCCACGTCACGCGTCTCCAGCCTAGCCACGAATACGAAACGTACCGTGAAGGCCTAGGTATATTAAGCAAATGGCCAATCCTAAAGTCAGAAACCTTGATTCTGAAACAGCAATCGCACGACGAACATCAACGTATCGTCCAATTAGTTGATTTGCTATGTCACAAAAAGATTGTCCGCTTGGCACATGTGCATTTCTCGATTAGTGATAACGATGAGAATCTTCCTCGGGAACATCTATATGAATTGCTAGAGATCTTGACCGCTCGCGGCGAAACTCGAATTATTGGTGGTGACTTTAATATGAACGATATCGAAATCCATGCGGATTTGTGGCAGGATGATTATATTTCATCTTCTACGACACCATATATTAGCTACCCGCCCATGAACAAGCGAGTTGATTATTTCTTATTGCCAAAATCGTATGATTTCCTCAATATTAAAACGTCAGAAGACGGTCTGTCAGATCACCGGGCATTAGAAATCGCCATCAGTGACACCGCCCAAACCCATAATCTCCTTGAACGTGTCATGCGCCGTACAGCCAAGCTTTAAGTCTACGGCTAAATACGCTACAATCGCTGTATGCATAAGCGCTTTCACGATATTCGATCGGGGTTCACAATCGTTGAACTAATTGTTGTTGTCGCTATTATTAGCGCTATGGCCTCGATGTCAACAATCGTCTATCTACAAAGTCAACGCGAAGCGCGAGATAGTAAACGCAATGCGGATATGGACATCCTTGCGGCAAACCTAGAACGATTCTATCAACAAAAGGGTGAGTATCCTCCAGGTTGCCCCGACACTTCATGTCCAAGTACAATGCTGACGACAAACACCTCCGCCACTGTTATTACGCCGAACACAACCCTCACCACACTGACAGCGCTACTGCCGACAGTAAAAGGTAATTTTGGCGACCCACAATCATCAAACAAGACATTACCATTCAAACAACGTGTCGTGGCAGAAAGTAAATACTATTACTTTGGTGGCACCGTCAACTACACCGGTGCGACGACAACACTATCCTTCGCAAGCCATGCGAACTTTCCATGCACCATTCAATCAAGCCTCACCGCAGGTACGGTCGGGTCTTATGTAATCGGCTACTATAGCGAAGGAACTGGTCAATGGGTGCTTTTGGGCGGACGCAACGGAACACCAATGACGGTTACCGCAGGTCAGGTCAGCGATGGCTGCGTTATCAATAAAAGCTAAAATAGGGTAAAATAAGAGGATGAGTGCAAAAACTTTTCCTATCGTCGAAATGACCCTCGACAAAATCGTCGGCGGTGGTCAAACCCTCGGCAGCCTTGATTATGGCAAAAAAGCTTTCGTTTGGGGTGGTCTTCCTGGCGAAAAAGTCATGGTCCAATTAACAAAAAAGAAATCAAGCTACGTCGAAGGTATCGTGACCGAAGTACTCGAACCGAGTACTGACCGTGTCATGCCTGTTGATGAAACAAGCTATCTATCGACAAGTCCTTGGCAAATTATGCAGTTCGACCGCGAACAACACTACAAAGCAGCGCTAATCGAAGAAGCCTTTGAACTACATGATATCGTGCTACCGAATGCCATCGAAGTTTATAGCGACGGCAAAGAAATGGCGTATCGTAACAAAATCGAGTTCAGCTGGTGGTGGGATAAAGAAGCAGGGCAACTTGACCTTGCATTCTTTCGCCGTGGCACCCATGGAAAAATTCCCGTTGAAGGCAGCAGTCTAGCTGATCCAAAAATCAACGAAGCGGCACATCGTATCCGCGATACACTTCGCTACCGTGAGATTCAAGCATTTAATCTTAAGACTTTACTAATTCGATCAAACCGAAATGGTGATGTTGTTGCACAGCTATACGTCAAAGACGAAATGTTTGACGCTTTTACCGAACAAGAGCTAAGCGACTTCGACATTGCTGGTTTTGAACTAATCTTTTCTAATCCAAAAAGCCCAGCCAGTGTCATCACGAAACGCTTGCAAGCCTGGGGTCAAACTAGCCTCACTGATACAATCCTTGATGTACCGTTTACGTACGCCGTCGAAGGTTTCTTCCAGATTAATCTTCCTGTTTACGAACAAGCTCTTCGCGATATGAAAGAGTGGGTTGCCGCAGACAAGCCTGCTGTCGATCTATATAGTGGTGTCGGCACCATCGGCCTAACTATCGGTGGTGATCACGTTACTATGGTAGAGATTAATGAGCATGCTGTTCGTGAAATGGAGCGTAATATCACCGCCCTCGAACGCGAAAAAGCGGCCAAAGCAATCTTAGCACCAAGCGAAACTGCGCTTGAACACATTACTGGCGATTCAACGATCATCGTCGACCCACCACGCGCTGGTCTACACGAAGATGTCGTTAATAAGCTTCTTGAAACGAAACCTGAACGTATCGTTTACCTGTCATGTAATCCTGTCACGCAAGCTCGTGATGTTGCGTTGCTATGCGCAGATGAAACATACGGTATCCGCTCACACCGTGGCTATAATTTCTTCCCGCGCACGCCACACATTGAACACCTAGTTGTTTTAGATCTTAAAAAAGCTTAACTTGTCTTAATTCGACGATACGCGAACTTAGTTGCGACACGCCAGCCATCGCGTGAATCGCTGTCGTATTGATAGATATGGCCGTCTTTGACTTCACTAATCATAACGAGAGCGGGGTTATAGGGCGCAAGAGTACGGTAAAAAATAATATCATCATCATTTACGTGACCACGACCAGGGAAGACTTCTTTGAATTTCTCACGCCCGATACGATCAAAATAATCAGGTTGACCCTTTGGTGGAAAGTAAATCTCCGCCTTTAGACCCATACGATTAACAATCTTTTTAATGTCGCTAAACAGGAGCTTGGAATGACCATTAACATAAACCAAGAGCTGTTTTTTCTTGGTCAAAAAAACGGTTGCCGTCACACTGCGGCTGACTTCTATCTGACGGGCAATAACCTGACTGATATCGACATCGACACCAAACTGATCTTTTGCAATCCGTTCCAGTGCCATATCATCATAGATTTCATCATTCATAACTAGTGATAGTATACCACCGACTTGAAAAGATGGGTAACAGGCGTATAATTTGAAAAATCATGCCACTAATCATGCCAGAGTCTCAACCAAACTTTCCTAAGGAAGATTTAACTGAAAGCAATGCAGAGCTATTTAAATTCCTACTCGCAGACCTCTCGGAGGTACTGGAGCACCATGTCGTTGCGGAACGGAGCAGTTTTCTATATAGACTTGGACACCCATCTCTTGTTTCAACCGTGGCTACAATAATCTCTGATACGGATCGAATCAAGGCGTACGAATATGGTATAGAGACGTACGAGTCTATAGCTAGCCTAGCAACATTAAGATTTAATCGACCCGGCCATGGTGAAATTGAGATGAGTCAATATTTTAGCGTTCCTCAAAGACTTATGGATATGACAGCACTACTCGAGGAGAAAACAGAGCAATTCATCACTAATATGCATAATACACAAGCAGTCATCGAGTCGGTTGCCGAATCGGCATATAGAACGTCATCATCTTTGGCACGCTATGCTATTACAGGCGCCGCAATGGCTTACGCGTTAGAAATTGACGTAACTGATCGCCCAGACGTCATGTTGATGCGAGCAATGGATGAATAGTCGCGTATAATAGTAGTAATGGATTTTACTACTCGCTACGGCAAATTGAACACTGCACAAAAACAAGCGGTTGATACGATTGACGGGCCAGTTATGGTTGTTGCCGGACCAGGAACAGGCAAGACTGAGTTACTTAGTATGCGAGCGGCAAATATACTCCGTCAAACTGATACATTACCGGAAAATATTCTTTGTCTCACATTTACTGAAAGTGGTGCTAGTGCCATGCGTGAACGTATGGTTGAAATCATCGGCCAAGATGCCTATAAAATCGCCATTCATACCTTTCATAGTTTTGGTGCCGAAGTGATCAATCAGAATGGAGACTTCTTTTACCACGGAGCAAACTTTCGTGCCGCAGATGAACTTAGTAGCTATGAATTACTACGAAAAATCTTTGATGAATTAGACTACAATAGCCCATTAGCAGGCAAGATGAACGGTGAATACACTCATCTTGGTGATACACTCATGACAATTTCTGAGCTAAAAAAGAGTGGTCTCACTAGCGATGAATTGCTACTATTATTAGACGCAAATGACCAGGTGATCGATACTGTCGAACCACTGCTTACTAGTATTTTTTCTGGACGTATCAGCAAAACAACCGCTGATACATTGCAGCAAGTTGTTGAACCTATTCGTGCTAGTGGGGGACAAGTTGATTTGCCAACTATCGTTCCACTGTCACAGGTACTCGCAGACAACCTCGAACAAGCTGTCGCAGAAGCAGTCGAAACAGGATCGACTAAACCAATCACCGCATGGCGCAACGCATGGATGAAGAAGAATGAACTAGGTGAGTTTGCACTAAAAGCACGCGAACGTCAGGTGAAGCTTCGTGCGGTTAGTTTCATTTATTACCAGTACCTGGCGCGTATGCAAGAATCGGAACTATACGATTTTGACGACATGATCCTTCGTGTCGTGCATGCCATCGAAGTCTTTCCAGCCCTACAGTACAACCTACAAGAAAAACATCAGTACATCATGGTCGATGAGTTTCAAGACACCAACATGGCCCAGATGCGCATCCTATATAACCTCACAAATAACCCGGCTAATGAAGGCCGTCCAAACATTATGGTTGTGGGTGACGATGATCAAGCTATTTATAGTTTCCAAGGTGCCGATATTAGCAATATCATCAATTTCCGTCATACCTACGACGAAGTAGCCGCGATTACACTAACAGATAACTATCGTTCCGCCGAGCCAATCCTCGTCAGCGCTCGAGAAGTTATTACACAGGGAAACGATCGCCTAGAAACATTAATGGACGATATAGACAAAACACTGACTGCCCACCGTAGCAGCATCGGCAGTCAAGTAACACTGGTCGAAACACCGACAAAACACGACGAACGAACGCAATTAATCGCCGCAATCAAACACCAAATTGAAAGTGGTCAACCCGCCGAGTCAATCGCTGTTCTGGCGCGCCGTCATCATGAAATTATCAGTTTGTTACCATATTTTTCCGATGCCAACATCTTAGTTAACTATGAGCGACGCGATAATGTCCTCGATATTGCACCAGTTATCGCTCTAGAATCAACTGCTCAATTATTAGTTGCTTTACACCAAAATAAACATGATCAAGTTAACGCGATGTTACCAGAATTCCTGACTCATCCTGCGCTAAAATTTGATGCGGTAGACATTTGGAAATTAAGTCTATCTGCATACAGTCAACACATTAGCTGGATGGAGGCGATGGCACTGACACCACTATTTACGCCAATTCACGCTTGGCTCGTAAAACTAAGCGCCAAGGTACCACACACACCACTGGAATACATCCTTGATACTATCATGGGCCGTGATACACCAGATGGATGCGAATTTACATCACCATTCTTTGAATATTTCTTCCCAGCAGAAAAGCTACAGACACAACCAGATGAGTACCTGGTCTATCTAGAGGCACTACGTACCATCCGCAGCAAGCTACGAGATTATCAGCAAGAAGCGACGCCAACATTACAAACATTGCTATCATTTATTGCGCTCCACCGTCAGCTGGGCAGTGTCATTACCAGTATTCGCCCACATGTTGACCAACAACAAGGTGCGGTTAATTTAATGACTGCGCACAAATCAAAAGGCCTAGAGTTTGATAACGTCTATATCATAGGTGCGATTGATTCGGCATGGGGTGAACGTGTTCGTACACGCAGTCGATTGATTAATTACCCAGAGAATCTACCACTAGCTCCTGCCGGGGACAGCCTCAGTGAACGATTGCGCCTATTCTTTGTCGCCATGACGCGTGCACGTAAACAATTGACGATTAGCTACTGTACATCGGATGATAGCGGCAAAGATACACTGTGTGCCAGCTTCTTACTCGCGACAAGTCTGACACCGGAAATTAAAACGGCAACTCACACAACCGAAGAACTTATTGCTGGTGCCGAGCGTCGTTGGTATGAACCAATCGTTTCGCTATCAAGTGGTACAATGCAAGAACTACTTGCGCCGACTCTTGAGAAATACAAACTAAGCATTACTCACTTAAACAATTTCCTCGATGTAACACGTGGTGGCCCGCAAGCATTTTTGATTAATAATTTACTCCGCTTTCCACAAGCCATGAGCCCAAGTGCTGCCTACGGGTCAGCAATCCACAAAACGTTGCAACATGCGCATTCACATGTTGCCGCCACGAAATCCCAACGACCAGTCGAAGACGTACTGCGTGATTTTGAACAAAACCTACGCGAGCAGCATTTATCCGAAGCCGACTTTGCAAGCTATTTTCAAAAGGGAAGTGATACCCTCCATGCGTTTCTGTCACAAAAATATGACACCTTCACAACCACCCAAAAGGTTGAGCTTAACTTTGCCGGCCAACACGTTATTGTGGGTGAGGCCCACCTGACAGGATCACTCGATCTCGTCGACATATCAACTGAAGACAAAACTATGATCGTGACCGATTACAAAACCGGTAAAGCCAGTAGTAGCTGGGTAGGCAAGACTGATTACGAAAAGATCAAGCTACACAAATACAAGCAGCAATTAATGTTCTATAAAGTACTTGTTGAACGCTCACGTGACTATAATCAATACACCGTTGAAAAAGGCTGCCTACAATTCGTCGAACCAACATCACGAGGGGATATTCTTAGCCTGGAAGATAGTCCGACAATAGAAGATTGCGAACGATTCCATAAGCTCATTGATGTTGTCTGGAAAAAAATTATCACTCTCGAACTGCCCGATACTAATCACTATGATCAATCTTATAAAGGCATGCTAGCCTTCGAAGAAGATCTTTTAAAAGATAGTTGACACCTCAGCAGCAATAAGTTATGATTGTACTCGTGAGTTTAGCGCCAATGAATGTTTGAGTTCATGACGTCAACACCGCAACTTTACATGATTAGTGCAATAAATAGACTTAGGCCGACGGCCTACCTAAATGTCGTTATAGTGCAGACACGTTGTGAATCCCTAGGAGCTCTTCTGAGACCGGGAGCTTCCCCCCAAAGGGACACACGACACTAGCTATAGCGGCACGGCGTGCCTCGGACGATAAACCTTTTGCCCCCATTGGGTGAATCGTCCGGGGTACGTCGTTAACCCCACAAAGCCCCCTCACATTTCCATCCAGATCGTATGTCGCATCAACGATGTGGCACCCCCCAGCCGAGCTGGATGGGTAAAAATGTGAGGGCCCTACAGGCTATCCTCGGTGTTGTGAATGACTAGCCCCAAGCATCGCATTCACACACCGAGGATACGTCTCCGGGCTGTAGCGCAGACTGGTAGCGCGCTTCGATGAGATAGGAGGATTGTAAAGATCCTTCTGGAGCATCGAAGAGGTCGCAGGTTCAAATCCTGTCAGCTCGACTGAGACCGGCGAGTGTACAACACTCCCCAGCGACGTACCTCGTCGGTCTCGCCAACTTTTGATAGAAAATATGATATAAATATCCCTACTATCACTTGTGAAAGGGTGATGAAATTGGCAACTGACGCCCAGTACCAAGCTGCCGCAGAAGCGGTGGCTGCAGGACAGGCAAGCAAGGAGCAGAAGGAGCTGAACAAGAAGATGGCCGACCACCCTCGAGCCGGCAGTCCTCTTGTCCAAAAGGCACAGGACGCTTACAAAAATAAGTAGTCCAAACCTTCAATACATTGTACTAATCTGTTTTACCCCCGTGCCGCATCCAGCGGCACGGGGGCGTTTTATTTTTAGGCATAAATATGAGATAATCGTATTACTATATAAACATTATTCATCTTGGAGCATAGCCATGACGACAGAAGTATTTACATCAGCACCTACTGAAATCGAACCCCCAAAAGAAACTCGTGAAGAATTTCTCAAAGGTAACGAACGTGAAGCAGTAAAATACCTGATCGCCAGTCTCGCTACACGCGAAACTGTAAACATTGGTGCCCAAGAGACTTTCGAAGACTAATAGATACACATGAGTTTCTGGAACGAACTACCACGACCCTTTTTTATTCTTGCCCCAATGGAGGCAGTGACTGACGTCGTTTTTCGTCATGTTGTCGGTGCGGCAGCTCGTCCAGATATTTTCTTTACTGAATTTACCAACGCCAGTAGTTACTGTAGCGAAAAGGGAATCCATAGTACCCGCGGCCGTCTGGCATTTACACCCGACGAACATCCAATGGTGGCACAAATTTGGGGTAATAAACCAGATGAATTCGCACATATGGCAATAGGCCTGGCCGAAATGGGATACCAGGGTATCGATATCAACATGGGCTGCCCGGATAAATCTGTCGTCAAGGGCGGATCAGGTAGTGGCCTCATTCGCACACCAGAACTAGCGGCCGAACTTATTGCTAGCGCCAAACAGGGCGGATTACCAGTAAGTGTTAAGACTCGTCTAGGCTATAGCAACACAGATGAATGGCGTGACTGGTTAACGCACATTCTAAAACAAGATGTCGTAAATCTAACGATTCATTTGCGCACACGCAAAGAAATGAGCAAAGTTGATGCGCATTATGAAATGATCCCTGAAATCAAAGCCCTGCGTGATGAAATTGCTCCGCAGACACTATTGACTATCAACGGTGATGTTCGCGATCGTCAACATGGCCTTGAACTCGTTGAAAAATACGGCGTTGACGGTGTTATGATCGGACGCGGCATTTTCCATAATCCATTTGCATTTGAAACCCAAAAACACGAACACAGTAGGGAAGAGTTGCTCGGTTTATTACAGCTACAGCTTGACCTGCACGACAAATATTCCGCCGAATTAGGTGCACGTAATTTTGATCCACTAAAACGATTCTTTAAGATTTATGTCCGTGAGTTCGAAGGTGCCGGTGAACTGCGCGATAAACTAATGCATACAAAAAGCACGGACGAAGTCCGCGCTCTAATTGCGTCATTTACACCAACTACTGCGCAATAAGCAGAACGATTGGTGTGTCAGACGATGGCAAGCGATTAGCTACTGCCATGTGCTTGGCAATCTCCGCAATCAATGCTTGAGTGTAACCTTCTTGGCCGCGTTCGCCCGCAAGTGCTTCGGCAATCATTGTGCTGGCCTTTAAGTTCCAGACAAACTTGTCATCATCGGCTTCGGTTTCATCACCGATAATAATCTCGAGGACGTTTTCTTTGTGACCATGAAATTTCTCGTCTTGGTGATCAACCGCCAAATCCTCAACAGAACGGGGAACTTCTAGCTCTACACCATCAACATACGCTTGACCATTCCAGCCAGCCTTACGCTGCAATTCGGCCGTCGCACCAGCATTGGCACGCACACGCTCACCAAGCCCATCATCATACGTTGTACCGAGATATGCCTCAACTGCAGGAATACTCATGAACGCCCTGACAGCCTCTAGGATGGCTGGGTTAATATTGATCGCTTCGTTATCTTCAACTTCGCCATTAGCGCCACCGCAGCCGCCCTTGTGGGCCGAACGTTCAAATCCTGTGGCACTTTCGATATACGAATCAATGGCAGTGATCTGCTCACCCAATGATGCATCTGCTGGTATCGTGTGTGCAATTGATGATTCGGCATTAAGCGCAACGCCGTAGTTAGAAGCCGATCCGCCAACACGGCGCAAACGCACTTCTGCAGCGCTACCATCAGCATTACAGTTTGTATGGCGGCCATCAATACATGCGCAGGCACGCATGTCAGTGACCTCTACAAGGTTCTGAACAGCTTCATTGGCTAGCTCGCTCATTTCTTCTGGTGTTGATTTTGCATAGATAGACGGAATACCATTAGGGTTGCCTAACCCTAGGTCACTTAATTTACCTATGTACACTGCGCTGCGTTCCAAAGTTTTTTCCATATCGATAGTCGTGCTCCCTAAATGTTCGTTCGTCATATTTCTCTAACTGTTTTATTTTTCTAATCCATAATAAATTTTACTCTTGTCAACAGAGAAGATCAACCTACTAGATGTGCTGCATGCAAGTTACTATTGCACGCTATAAAGCCTGTGGTTATACTGAAAGCACATGGAGAATTTTGAAGAAAAACCTTCACTCCCCAAGGTCGAGCAAGACGACCTTGAGATAGTCTACATTGAAGAAATTTTTAACGAGAATCATATCGAGCAATGGTTTCGCTTTGCAGAACAAAACCCGATACTTGCTAACGAAATTTTGGCACGTGCTTATAAAGAAGTAGCGAGAGGGTTTGATGCAGGCGAAAACCGTGATCAGATGCAGATACGCGTTCTTAATACCGTTGCATTCAGCATGCGAGCGCTACAGGTGGCTCTTGAACGTCGGAAAAATACCAAAGAGACACCGTCTAACGGCGACGGCGACGATGCAGGTCAGCAACCTTAAGTCGAACTGTATGGCGATCAACAAGCTGATGAGCCTGTTCTAGTTCAACCTGGTTTTTAGCACTGTCGCGAAGTTTAATAGCACGATCAAGTGCAGCCTTACTTTCAGCTTCGATAATATCATCGCCTTCAATGGCTTCATCTACCAGAACGCGTACATTCGTTGGTGAGATTTCAATCACGCCACCACTAATAGCATAAAAATCCATTTTACTATCTGGATCGGCTTTTTTATGGCGAATTGCAATCGCGCCATTCCCCC
>DASVHL010000077.1:0-1864 GCA_036382575.1 Saccharimonadales bacterium (SeqCode)
GGGGAGCGTTGACTTTACTAATACGATCATCATTTTAACAAGTAACCTTGGTGCTGATCGCATGATGAAAGAGTCAAGTCTTGGTTTCCATGCGACAACGTCATCCGACAATAAGCGTCTGGAAACCGTTCACGAAGAGAATGCCGAAGCTGCCAAAGAAGCCTTGTCAAAGATGATGCGACCAGAGCTGATCAACCGTTTTGACAGCATTGTAACCTTCCGTGCTTTGACGCGTAAAGAAATTAGCAAGATTTTCGATAACTTGATCAATGAGTTGCAGGATCGCCTTGTTCGTAAGGGTATTCACTTAGTAATCAAACCTGCTGCAAAACGACTGTTGATTCAAAAGGGATATGATGAAAAATTCGGTGCTCGTCCACTTCGCCGGGCGATTCAGGATGAGCTGGAACATAAAATTGCTGACGGTATCCTTGCCGGTGATTACGAAAAGGGTAGTGTACTTGAAGTTGGCGCACAAAAGGGTACGATAGTAGTAGATGTTACGCACGAAAGCGCCTAATACTAGCGGCTCACTCGTTAGCCTTATCGTGGTGCTTGTTTCGATTGTGCTGGCTCTAGTACTGGTATTAAATCGCCAGACAATTATTGATCAATTATCAGTTTGGCAATTTAAGCCGTCTGAGGAGATTGTGGCTTTTACTGATCGTACGGCAATGACTGAGCGTGGTGAGTTTTTATTCTATGCCAGTCAGCCATCTATTGAGGGTACACAGGTGTTCAATGATAAGTGTGGTCGCATTGAACAGAGTAGTGCTATTTTGGGCTGCTATGATGGCCGTAATATTTTTGTTTACGACGTTAAAAATGCCAAACTTGATGGTATCAGGGAGGTAACGGCTGCGCATGAGATGCTTCACGCAGCTTATATGCGCATGAACGATAGTGAACGGTCACGTATTAACACGCTTGTCGAAGCAGAATACGCCAAACTAAGCAGTAATCAAGAGTTCTCGGAACGAATGGCATTTTATGCGCGCACGGAGCCAGGTGAACGAGACAATGAGCTTCATTCGATTATTGGCACAGAGGTAGCCTCGATTAGTCCTGAGCTTGAACGGCACTACAAAACGTACTTTACTGATCGGTCAAAGGTGGTTGCACTTCATACGCAGTATGCGAGTGTCTTTTATGAGCTTCAGGCAAAAAGTAAGGAATTAAGCGCCGAACTTGATAGACTGGCGGACACAATTGAAGCTGCTAGTAGCGCCTATAATCAGTCGACCGCTCAGCTTAATAATGACATCTCAAATTTCAACAGTAGGGCAAGTGGTGGTAGCTTCTCGTCGCAGGCGCAGTTTAATGCCGAACGTGATGCGCTGGTAGCTAGAGTCGCAAACCTTGAGGCACAGCGAAGTGCAATTAATGCCGATCGTGAACGGTATAATGACCTCCGAGAAGAGCTTGTAGCGATCGCTAGCGAGTCAGAATCACTTAATCGCAGTATTGATAGCAGTCTTGCCCCGGCACCGAGTCTATAGCCAATGCGCCTGATGGTATACTAAAGACAATGGTTAAATCTCGAACTCAATTTATCTGTCAGAACTGTGGCGCTTCGTATCCCAAATGGACCGGTAAGTGTGATAACTGCGGCGAGTGGAACACGCTTGTTGAGCAAGCGGCGGTTAGTCAGGGCAAGTCAGTCGTGGCAAAGAGTGCGACGAGTGGCCATGTACTGACACCGCAGACAATGCAGTCTATTACTGTCGAAGAGTCTGTACGGCGCATGCCAACTGGCTATACCGATCTTGATATGGTGTTGGGCGGCGGTATTCTACCTGGTGGAGTGATCCTAATGGCAGGTCAACCGGGAATTGGTAAAAGTACCTTGCTATTGCAGGTGGCC
>DASVHL010000078.1:0-2907 GCA_036382575.1 Saccharimonadales bacterium (SeqCode)
TCAAAATTGTAATCCTCTTTTTCCATCCAAATAACACCAATATCTTTGGTTTCATAAGTCGGCAGGCCTTTTGAGGTAACAAACACGCGTGTATGTAAGTGTTTTGATTCGTCACCCTCAAACACAATGGCGCCATCAGATTTCTTTAACGTACCTTTTTCTAGTTGCTCTTCGACAACTTTCATACCCACAACGGCCGTTTGGCTTTCAGGGTAATAGCGCATCGCTTCGACGTCGATGAGTTTATAAAAGGCATCGAAATAATCGTAGCTCCACTGACGTGTTGCCCAGTACATCTGCGCAAGTGGTGATGTGCGGTCATCGGCACTATGGAAGCCGTAAATTGTTTTATTCAGCTCATCTATATCGGTCTTTGCCTGCGCATCTTCTTCGTAGGCTTTAGCCCCGCGAACATAGCAGTTACTAATCCAACGAGAACGCTCAAATGGATCGGTACTGACTGTCTCGAGCTTCTCAGGATGCTCACCGCCTAGTTCTGCGACCATGCCCCAAAGACATTTCGCCACGTGCAGTCCAACGTCGCCACCAAAACTCGTACGCTGCAAATCAGCACCACCAACGAGCATCAGACGTGACGCAATATCACCAAAGACTGTCTGGTACAGGTGGCCCGTGTGTAGTTCCTTGAATGCGTTTGGACAGCTGTATTCAAATACAATTTTTTGACCCGCATACACAGGTTTTGGATTCTTGCGAGTCAGGGAAAGAAGTGCCGCGTCACCCAGGCGAATATTAATAAAGCCAGGCCCGGCCACGGACACTTCAGTAAAATCTTCGTTTTCGCGAAGTTTTACCGCGATTTCTTCGGCGATTTCACGCGGATTTTTACCCAGTGGTTTTGCGAGCTGCAATGCCACGTTGGTAGCATAATCGCCAAACTGCGCGTCGGGACGCGTTAATACGACAGGCGTTTCAACGCCAAATAATTCTTGTACTAATTGAGAGACTTTTGTTTCCATTGGTATTATTATACCAAACAGATGTAAAAAGCCGGCTATTCCCTATCTAGGCGACGTCTTCGTCGTCAGCTGGCACGAATGCAGCTGCAGTCGAGACAGGGCTAATGCCCTTGATGTTATGCAGCAAAATGCGCAGCACATCCATGTCGTCGCTTGTTGGGGTTGAATTGTCGATTTTTTCTTCAGCCATATGTTTGTTTTCTGTTTACGTTTGTACTATTAACATTAGCATTTTTAAGCGTTTTTGTCAATAACTGCTTGCTTGATCAGCCCAACGAACAATGGATGGGCGCGTGATGGACGGCTCTTAAATTCTGGGTGCGCCTGGGTGGCGACAAAATAGTTGTTCGCCGGCGCTTCGACGAATTCGACGAGCTTGCCATCGGGTGATGTACCGCTAATTGCCAGCCCGCCCTTTGCGATATGATCATTAAATGCTTGATTCACTTCATAGCGGTGGCGGTGACGTTCAACAATGTCAATTAACCTATAGGTCTTTGCCAGCTGTGAGCCCTTTTGTAATACAGCTGGATAATCACCTAGACGCAGGGTACCACCTGTTGATTCTTTGCCCTGCTGACCGTCCATAATGTAGACAACGTTATGTTTGGTTTTGTCATCAAACTCGCTACTATTCGCGTCCTTCAGTCCTGCCTTACGCGCAGCGGCAATCACAGCTACCTGCAGTCCTAAACATATGCCCAGGTATGGAACATTATGGTCGAGTGCATAACGGGCGGCGGCAACCTTACCTTCGATACCACGCTTACCAAAACCGCCCGGTACTAATATGGCATCAACACTTTCAAAATCTTTTTTCGTTGCTGTTTCGGCGTTCATCCACACGATATCCACACCTACTTTTTGCTGCCACGCAGCAGCCTTTAGGGCTTCCAAGACAGATAGATACGTGTCTTCGTTATCCATGTATTTCGCCACTAGTCCGACGCGAACAGTCAGGTCTGGTGTCTTGTTTTGGGCAGCAATAATCTTTTTCCACTTTGATAGATCAGGTTCTTTCGTAAAGCCAGAAAACTTGGTGAGTATATTATGTAGTCCACTCTTCGCGATCGTCTGCGGAATACGAAACACCGTATCAACATTTGGCTGTAGTAAAACCGCTTCACACGGTACACCGCCAAACAAACTAATCTTGGCCGCGATGCTTTCTGGTGCTGGACTGTCAGTACGGACAATAACACTATCTGGCACGATACCGAATCCGCGCAGATCATTTAGTGCGTTCTGGGCTGGCTTTGATTTAAATTCTTTACTGGTACCAATAAATGGCACATAAACAACGTGAACAAATAAACAGTTCGCGCGGCCAACTTTTTGACCCAGTTCACGAATAGCTTCAATAAAACTGAGGCCTTCGTAATCACCTACCGTGCCACCGATTTCAACGATATGAATATCACTGCCCTCGCCGGCTTCGACGATGGCTTTTTGAATCGACTGCGTTAGATGTGGGACAAGTTGCACAGTCTTGCCGCCGAACTTACCGGCACGTTCGTCGGCAATTAATTCTGATAGTAATCGGCCTGATAGTGTGGCTGATTTTTGTGTTAATTCAATGTCCAAAAAGCGCTCATAATGCCCTAGGTCAAGATCAGTCTCGGCACCATCTTTGGTAACAAAACATTCGCCGTGTTCGGCGGGATTTAAAAGACCCGCATCAACATTAAGATACGGATCACATTTTTGAATTGAAACAACGGCACCTTTCGCCTGCAAGACAGCACCAATACTTGCTGCTGTAATTCCCTTGCCGACCCCCGATAGTACACCCCCAGTTACGAAAATATATTTTTGTGTTTTTCCCATGCTAGTTTGTCCCCTCCATGGAATTACATTGTAGCACGCCCAATTCTAAAAACGCTATATATAGTGTGGTATGTTGTCTTTTCTACGCTACTACGTCGGC
>DASVHL010000079.1:0-3731 GCA_036382575.1 Saccharimonadales bacterium (SeqCode)
CAATGGCTGCTTTTTTCACTTCGTCAATCGTCATGACCTCGGCTTTGAGCGCAGCTTCGAGCCCATCGTAATTGCCGGTCATGTCTTTGTCTTCTTGCAGTTTTGGCGCATATTCACGCACCTTTTCCTTCAACAGTTCGACATTAATAATTTCCTCGGGGCTACTGCCCAGGACGATACTCATAATGAATTGCTGTTCGGCAAAACTATAGATTTCACCAATGCCTTGATTCATGATTTTAAACAAAACCTTACCTTTATCGTAGTCGGCCTGCGCCTGTGGACTCAATTCGGTACCAAAGTGAGCGTATTCTTCGGCTGTTCGATAACCAGCCAGTGTAAGGTTCAATTTATCAGCCAATCCCTTTTGTCGCTTATTCTGACCAACACCACCAACACGTGTCACCGAAAGAGCCGTACTGACTGCTGGGCGCATCGTGTCTTTAAAGATTTTCTCGTCTAGAATCCACTGACCATCGGTGATCGACATAATGTTGGTTGGCAGGTAGGCGGTAATGTCACCACCTGGTGCATAGACAATTGGAATCAGTGTTTGACTGGCATGATTTGATTCTGTCTTGCCGCCCCGCTCGAGCAAACTAGAGTGTGTGTAGAACATGTCACCCGGATACGAATCACGTCCCGGCGAGACACCTGCAATCAGTGAAATTTCACGGTAAGCCTGAGCGTGCGCTGTTAAATCATCGTAAATCACTAGCGTATCCATATTACATTGATGCCAAAAATACTCACCATGCGCAGCACCAACATAGGGCACCAGGTAGGTAAGAATGAGGGACTCAAACGAGTTAGACACAACAACGATGGCTTTTTTAAGGGCGTCGTTTTTCTTGAGGTTACTAACAAGCTCTGCCACGTCGTGCTGACGTTTAGCAATCAAGACATAGATCACGGTAATGTCAGTGTTCTTTTGGTTGATGGCTACCTGCGCCGCCAGTGCGGTCTTGCCTACCTTGCTATCACCCAACATCGCCATACGTTGTCCACGCGCCAATGAATATTCAAGGTCAAGGATTGTCACACCCGTTTCAACCGGCGTATCAAGTAATTCGCGTTCATACAACATCGGCGCCGAGTGGAAGACATCCCATTCTTGATCGGCCACAATCGGACCCTGACCATCGATTGGTTCACCAAAAACATTAATAACGCGGCCGATGAAATTCTTACCGACAGGGATCATAATATCCAATGCCTCAATAACGCACACCATGCCAATATGAAGCGGTGAAGGATCAAGCTTCATTACCACTACGTGATCTTCAAGTACCTGGTGAACATACCCACGAGTGTCATCCTGGAAACGAACCGTCGCGTGCACGTTCGTCGGCTGAAGGCCCCTAATGCTCACCATGAACGAATCGATACCAATAATTTCACCGACAGGATTACCGGCGGCAACTAGCTTTTCGTAGACTTTAGACGTTTCCACGCAGCGCCTCCAACTCTTTGACGAGCACATCATGCTGGCCAGTCAGTAAGGTACGCAGACTCAAATCATGCACGTGATTTGGGGTGCGCATGTACACACCGGCCACGAGCGACGGCTGCAGCCCTACCGAAATCACTGCCTGTGGATGAACGGAACTACGTAGCCACTGCACAATCTGCTGCAAACTTTCGGGATCGGACTGAACGGCAAATGTCATATGAATAACTGGCACTTTATCCTTGACAATACGTAGCTGCTGAACAAGCGCACTACGAGTCTGAGACGTATCAAACGCAAGTTTATTTTGCGTCAAAAAGTTCGCCAATTGTTCCGAGACAGTTGGCTGAGCCGCTTGCGGTGCGCCAGTTTTAGCACGGACCGCCGCCGTTGTTAGGTCGCTATCTAGTTTCTCAACTTCAGAGACGAGTCGCGAGACATCAACTTTTGTCACCACACTTGCAGGTAAAACAAAATCAGCAGCTGTCTTCAGTGGTGTCTCGCTCATAATTTCATGTCATCCATGATTTCTTGCTTGTTTGTTTCCATCTGTTTGATGATCATCGGTAGCTGGGCCTTCATGTCGTACTGGTCACCCAAGGCACCTAGCAAGTAGTGCTCGATCACCTGAGCCATATTACTTTCAAACGCCCCCACCAAAAGAGTTTTCTGGTCAGCCACACTTTGCTGCAGTGTCGCACTTAGCTGCTGGTATTGTTGACCGAGGGCCTGGGCACTAGCATTCAGCGTCTGCAGTGCTGCATCTTGAGCTTCTTTGGTGGCAGCAATCCGCGCTTCATTATCCTTAAACACCTTGACTAGCAGCGCAGATTGGTCAGCAATAGTCTTCTCGAGGCTTGCGTTAATCTGCTGCGATTGTTGTTGTGAGCTTTGAGCGCTAGTCTGCAATGACTGCAGTACCATCTCCTGGGCACCCTGCGTCTTGATCATACGGGCTTTGTTTTCCTCAAATACCCCAATCATCATTGCCTCTTGACTAGCCATAGATTGCTGCAAAGTAGTGGCGAGTTGCTGATATTTGTCGTGAAGCGTGTGGGCATTACGGTTCAAAGACTGTACCGCCTGATCCTGGGCATCTTTGGTGACTTTGTCATATTCAGCCAGTCGTTCATCCAGCCGCTTGGTTAATTCTTCGTCAACATGTGCAATTGTCGCATCGAGTCGCTTGGTCATGTAGTCTTTAAGGTCGTTATTTACAGAGACAATTGTTTCATCAAGATCTTGTTTAAAACGCACAGCGCTTTCACTAATAACTCGCTCAAAATACTCCTGGCCGGTTTTGCGTAGCTCTTCGCGGTAGTGATCATCAAACATCTCATGGACAGTCTCAAGCACCTCGTCAGATGGCGAGTCTTTCTTTGCTTGATGTTTACCCTGGAACAATCCCATGTTTACCCCACCCTAATTTGCGTCATAGCTTTAATAGTAAATATACCGCAAATAGGCCAATAGTTAAAATCACGATACTAGTTAAAATCACTTCAAATAGGGCTCGGAAAATCGATTTCTTGGACATTGGATTGCGCCCAATCGAGATCATGCCGTTACGAATACCCGAGTACAGTACGGCAATTGCCGCAATTAAGCTGATGGCTGTAATACCTAGGCTCAAGTACATACGAATTGGACTGACTTCTTTTTCGGCAATTGCCTGACCAACGCGCTCCAAGACTTCGGGAAGTTTTGTTTTAGTGCTTTTTACATTTGGGTTGCGTTTAATATCAATCGTCACCGGAATCGAACCAATAGCGACAGTTTGTGTCGTTTTTCCAGAGGTGTCCTTAAGTGCTGTGGTCCCAAGTGTTACACCCTTGCCATCAAATGAGCCGCCAGCGCGACCAAAGACGGTGCCTTCTTTATCACCTGCTTTCATTGCCACACCATTGACCGATGACAGAGTAACATAATCACCCGCCACAATTGATCCGCCCTGGGTGCTTACGAGAACGTTGTATGTTCCCGAAGCAGCGACGAATGTTTCGTTCTGCAGTTCACTGTTGGAAAGCGTCAATGCGAGTTGGTTGCGATCAACCGTGACACCAAACATATTTGCCTGCTGTGCCTGGGTAGCAATTTTGACACGGTTACTGTCCTTGCCAGTTAATTGGACAATTGTGCCGGTATCAAGCGGCGTATCAGCGCTATAGCTCTGCACACTTCCGCCGCCGTAGCTTGTCGCTAAAGCAGGCAATGCGATGGTCAGGGCTACGACTCCGATAGTCGCCAGACCAAGGATAATTCGCGGAACTCTCACTCTCTC
>DASVHL010000080.1:0-7561 GCA_036382575.1 Saccharimonadales bacterium (SeqCode)
GAGGAGAGATTCATGGATATTATTACGGATTGGCGCTGTTTTGTTTTCAATTGACACGCTGCCACCTTGAGCGCGTTCGACGGCGAGAGATTCAAGGTACTTAACGTCACTTTTTTCTAGACTGTTTGTTGTGGATACAATTGCGACCGCGAGGTCCCACCACGATTTGTTTTGATCATGATTCTTTACGCGATGATAAAAGTTTTCGCTTTCACCAATGTAGGCCTGATTGCTGTCAGAGCTGATCAAAAAATATAAAGCCGGCCACGATAGTTCTTCCCGGCTTTTTACATCACTTAGTTTTAATCGCGGCACTACGAAAGCTTTGATGGTACTTTCACAATCAACAATGCGCACACCTTCAAGAGTTCCGTCTAATAGAAAAGTCTGGATTAAGCGCGGTTGATTGCTATTCATTGATTTTGATTATATCACTGTACTTATGCTATGTCTGATTTTTATAAATAGAGGTATGGTGTGCTATCGGCGATGTCAAATTTGTTGCAACTTCGATGTATGAGTTAAGGTTTTGCTTTTATCTATATTCAATAGCATCGATTCTAATAGGATGCTTGAACGCGACAGTGTCACCTACTTTCTTGCCTAGTAGGATTGACCCTATTGGTGATTGCCTGCTAATGACGGTTGCGCCGTTACGCACGTGGCCGACGTATGGTGTCCAGTCACCGGCGATGAAATAGATTGTTTGCTTGTTGGTAGTGAGATTTGTTGTTGTGACCGTGCTGCCGATGCCTACGGCTCCCCTTTTCTGTTTCGGGATGCTGACGGCAGATTGCCTTAGGACGGTGCGAAGCTTGTCGAGCTCGGCTGCGAGAACTGACTGTCGGTCGCGCAGTGCATCGAATGGTGCGTTGTCATGCCATGTTTCTGATGATTGATTAAATACTTCGTAAAACTCTGGTCCTAGTGCTTGGATTTCTGCTTCGAGTTCGCCGATACGACGCCGAGCAAAAACCTTATCACTATCAAGGATATATAAATCTTCTGTCATGATGACTCCGTTTTGTTAGATAAATGGTACAAAACGTCATTGGCCCGGCTCGTCCGTGCGTGAACGTATAGAGGATCCCGTAGGATCGTAATGGATGTATTGTAGCGGATTGTGTCAGGCATGAAAAGAGCCCGCACCTAGAACGGACGAGTGGCATACGACCTAAAGTGTCGGGCTCCTTTCGTTCCGCGAGGTGCGGGCTGTGATGTGGAGCTATTGCTTCACAATGATGTATGGCATGCCACCAGGCAGCATTCCCCACATTTCGCGGGGTAGCAGGTAGCTAGCTTCTTCGATACCAATGCCCAGCTGGACAAGCTGTTCTTGGGTCTGGTGCACACCTGTCCACTGGTTTTCATGCCGGTCCATGCAGGCGTTCAGGAAGCTCATTCCGCCTCCTGCACTCTGCTTGAACGAGTCCGGAAGTTCGGCAAGCATTTCATGAATTTCTTCACGATGCTCTTCGAGTCGTCCGGGGTGAAAACCGACGGTCTGCACGATACCTTCGGCAACGACGTAGTTGGTGGTGTCTTCTCCGTCACGGAAAAGACAGTCCATGAAGATTGCATTGACGCGATCGGCAGTCAGCGTGGCGGTCGACATATCTGTTCTCTCTCCTCATCTGGGCGGCGCCCACAAACTATGTTTGCTTGGTCTCGCCCGACTGGGAGACACAAGATGAGATACAGAGGCTTGGTTAGAGGCCCTGTATCTCATCTTGTGTAGTTTGCCATATTTTAAAATACACTCCTATCGCCGTTGTGACATAGAGATGATTATATTATATCATATTTATTAAATGTTGTCTATATTAGCTTTTTACACTCTATGTATTGCGGAGGATTTTATCTATTGTCTTTCCCTTTGCTAACTTATCAATAAGTTTATCGAGGTAGCGGATTTCTTGCATGAGTGGGTCTGCGATCTCTTCGACACGGACGCCGCAGATGATGCCGGTGATTCGTTTATGCATAGGAGTGATATGGGGTCAAAATAGGATTTTAGTCTAGCTGCCTGGGGTATTAGAAAATATCTTTTATATCTGCCGATGGAATGTAGTGTGTACGAGCTTCCATGTCATTACGGACGACGAGACATGGTGCACCGGCGGCGATGTCAAAGTTCCAGGCGTTTAGTACTTGTTTAGCTGGTAATGTATCGAGCTCTGGGTAATCGTAGCCGGTAATGAAACCTTGTGGCAGAATGAATTCGTTATTCTCGCTGGGTGCAGAGCCGTCGGTCATAAAGTCACGGATATCAAATCCTGGCATGTCGTCGTAGCGGGTGTAGTAACGTTCGCAGTCGATTGCCTTGCTTTCGCTTCGTAAATCATGAGGCAATTCACTGTCGGCACTAGCGCAAATATTTTCTAATGCTCGACGCTGTGCATCGGCCGGCAGCGCTAAGAAGTCTGAACTAGTCACGTATGCTTGTGCTGTTTCTGCCTGATCGTGGAGCATTTGCACTGCTGTCATATCATCATCGTCACCAAAGTCTGCGCGGATCTTTAAATCTAATATGTGATGCTGATCCACGGGTACATAATAGCTGCCCTTCGGTGTATCGTTATCAGTCCCGTCTGTATAAAATTCGAATGCAGCTTGCCACTGTTCGTTGATAAACTTTAGATCGCAGCCATGGAATGTTGCGTAGTTTACGTTGAATATTACTGTGCGGTCAGGAGCGGCGTTGCTATACGCTAAGCCTAGGACGTGGCTTGGCTGGCCGTTATATTCATAGCCGAATACTTCAGTAAGTTCGATTGAGCGTTTGGCTGAGAGCTCACATGTGTCGGGATCGGTTGGGTCCTGGTAGAGCGACATTGCCTCTTCGGCAGCATGCATTTCGCCTAGGAAATCTTCCCATTGGATAGTTTCGCGCACATCAATATATTCATCGTGCGGCGAGTGCTCGGCTTGTTCGTCAAATAGAGGAAATTGCTCAGACATTTGCTTGATTTTCTAATAAAATGTTCCAAGTTGCAAGCATAAGGTATATGACGTAGGAAATAAAAAACTCCCTGCTGGGAGAAAAGTGATGCTTGGGTGAGGAACGTGTGTTCCTCACCCAAGGCACCTCAGATTGCTCGCGGACCAACCTTTTGGCCGGATGCGGCGATGGCCGCGTCGAGTTTGGCACGTACATCATTGACGTGCTTCTGTGCCGTAGTGATGGCGTTCTGCTTGTACGTCTCTGTGAAATGGTGGTCAGTGGTGGCGCGATGCGCTGCTGACAACCGGTTCTGCGCGCTTTGCAGATCAGCACCGAGACAGTTGATGTAGTGGAGCCATGCGGCAGCACGGACCATTTCGGGGTATTCTTGCAGCCGTTTGATGGCGTCAGGGTGTTCCTCGATCTGATCCATCAGTGCCAGGACGGCGCTGACATCAGCATGATGTTTGACGCCTTTACCGACCCGTTCAAGAACTTCCTCGACATTCGTGTTGAGGAGGAATTCGACGTTGCGCGGACCCATGGGTTTACGCAGAAGCCTAGTGAGCAGCACTACAATGATAGCAAGCAGTACGACGGCGATGATAAACATCAGTTCGGCAATGGGCATTATAGCCCCTTTCTGAGGTGCGCATTCGCGCCCTCGTTTGATGGAGATGACGGATTGCTCAAAATACTATACTAAAATATAGCTATTTTGTCAATGTCAGGGTGCGTACATTCATGTGTCATTACTAACATCTCAATCACGTGGGTTAAGAGTTTAGTAAAAAGGGTGTGCGGAAATATCTTCCGCACACCCATGATCGTCACCCTTTTGGATGGAACGATTGTGACAGCGTGCTACTTTTTGGCGAGTAGCTCGTTGTCATAGATTGTGTAATCCACCCGGTAGGCCAGCAGTCGCTTGCCATCCAACCGAAGCATGGTCGATTTAGGTACCGCGGTACCCTGGATCTCGACCTGGTCAGCGGCGAAGACGGCGATGGGCTTGCCATCTTGCGACCTGATCATAATGGTCTTGCCCTTGCCTTGCCAGAGGTTTCGGTTGTATTCCAGGAAGTTGTTCAGCCAAGGAACACCTGGTTCAGCGTTTTTGATGTCGACCGTGGTGTCTGCGCCTGCGACGGCGGTAACGCCCTTTTCAGCCAACAGCATAGATGATCCTACGTGGTTGATGTGTGAGTTGCCGATCGAAATCAGCAAGACGCTACCTGGTGCGCTGACGGTGTTTCCATCAGAACTAACCGAGATTTCCCTGAAGCGTTCGTCCAGATCGAACTGGAACGATTCGCCGACGACCTTGTCGATGGCATCGCCATTCTGGTCGTAGGTCGTCATGGTCGCCGGAATGCCCTTCCAGTCCCTGGCGAGGTCCTCGAAGGACATCACAACTGCAGAACAAGAAGTCATTACAAGTGCGAGGACGACTGCCGTCATCATCAACACGAACCGTTTCATGTTTCTCCTTAGGTGGATTGAATGTTCATACACATATGTAATACGGGTACTAATTATATTATAGCACAAATAAGTAAAATTGTCTACTTATGACCGGTGTAAGATCTTGTCCAGGGCCTTCCCTTTTGCTAACTCATCAATAAGTTTATCGAGGTAGCGGATTTCTTGCATGAGTGGGTCTGCGATCTCTTCTACACGGACGCCGCAGATGATGCCGGTGATTCGTTTGCGCAAAGGGTTTAGTTGGGATGCTTGACCAAAGAAGGTTTCGAAATCAGTCTTTGCGATGATGTGTTTTTCTAGGGCATCTTGGCTGTAGCCAGTTAACCAACGAATCACTTCATCAACTTCATTTTTAGTACGGCCCTTTTTCATGGCTTTGGCGACGTAGAGCGGATAGACGCTCGAGAAGCTGGTGGTGTAGATTCGATGATTTTCCATGATGATCTAAAATTCAGTAATTGCCCAAGGATTGACGCTGCAGTCGCTAAAGCGCATGTGTGTTGGAGTGATAAGGATGTGGCATTGGCCTGGTTTGTCTTTGAATGGGAGTGATTCTGGGCGCTGACCAAAGTGCGCTTCGGCATAGACTGATTCAAAGGTTTCTTCGTTTACTTTGCGAGCGGTCCCTTGTAGCTGTAGAGTATAACGTTTTTCGGCATTAGTAATTGTGACGGCAACGCGCGAATCGCGGTCGACGTTTTGGCTTTTGTGCGATGTTTCGCTCGTGCCGACCATCAGATCATCGCCTTCGGTGACAGAAAACGCAACGGTTGCGCTCATTGGTGCCCCACTTTCGTCGAGGGTCGAAATGACGCCAATGACTTGGCCTTTGATAAATTCGTTTAACTCTTCGCGGGTCGGGCGAAATCCTTCGGCAGTGTTGTTTTCATCGAATGTATTCATGGTTCTAGTATACGTGAATTCGAAATGGGTCGCTATTTAACGTAGCTTGCCGCCGGTTGCGCCGATGACTTCACCAGATACATAGCTGGATTCTTGACTCGCTAAGAATACATAGAGCGGCGCGAGTTCGGCTGGTTGGCCAGGACGACCAAGTGGTGTTTTCTGGCCGAATTTGACGATCTTTTCCTGTGGCTGACCGTACGAAGGTTGTAGCGGTGTCCAGATTGGTCCAGGCGCCACGGCATTGACGCGAATGCCCTGAGGTGTCAGTTGCTGTGCGAGACCACGAGTGAAATTGGTAATGGCTCCCTTCGTGGCGGCGTAGTCGAGCAATCCTGGTGACGGCTGTGTGGCCTGAATCGATGTCGTGTTGATAATCGTGGCGCCAGGCTTTAGGTATTGCATCGCCTCTTGGCAGATCCAGAACATCGCAAAGATATTGACCGTGAATGTGTCGGTCAGTTGCTGCGTCGTAATGTCTTTTATATTCTCGACGTAGATTTGCTTGCCGGCATTGTTGACGACAATATCTAGACCGCCCAATGCCGCCGCGGCATCGTGTGGTAATTGCCGGGTGAATGATTCGCTGGTTAAATCACCTGGTAGCAAGACGCATTTTTGCGCGTCGGCTTCGATGAGTTCTTTTACTTTGTCGGCATCTTCTTGTTCGTTTGGCAGATAGCTGATTGCGACGTCAGCACCTTCACGGGCAAATGCGATCGCGACTGCCCGGCCAATACCACTATCGCCACCAGTAATTAAGGCTTTGCGGCCGGTCAAGCGCCCTGCTCCTTCGTAGGTACTAGCGCCATGATCGGCCTGAGGTGTTAACTTGGCATCAAGCCCTGGTTCGGGCTGAGTTTGTTCTGGAATTTCCCCTAATTTGTATTGTTCGCGCGGGTCGTTCATTGAGTGTTGATTTGTCATGCGTACCTCCTAAGATTTATGCCATTTATCATCATCGCCCTTTTCGTAGCCAGCCTTTTTGACGGCACTCCAAGCGACCTTGTGTGCTGTCTCTTCGCGGTCATCATCACCGCGCCGCTCGCTAGGCTTGTCGTACTGATCGTACGCGCTATTGAACGCCTCTTTATAGATCTCTTGAGCATGGTCCGGAAGAACATTCCGCACACTCTCGGCGAGTTCGTTAATTGATTTGTATGGCATGTCATGCCTCCTTTCATTTAACGATGTCGTACTTATTATTATACGCCGTTTGATGAAAGCCTGCTGAATTGAGGGTTATTTTTTGGCCAAAAAACTGAGCCATTTTAACGACTGGCTCAGGTCGGTAGTAGTAATTCAGAGCTGGGACTCTTGGTCATCAAGGGGCCTGTATCGCGGCTCTGTCGTGCGCATTATCGCTTCCTTGCCGAGAGCTTTGTACCTTGCCTCTTTGGCGCGGGCTTCTGCTTCGCGACGGCGCTCGGTGGCTATCTTTGCTTTTGCCAGCCAAATGGCCGCAACTGCCTCATGTCCGTCAAAAAAGAAGAATATGAGAGCAAGGACGATTACTCCGGTGACGATAGTTCCTGCAATATCCATCATATTCCCTAACTGTAGGATGGAAGATTACCGTAGTTAAATATATCATTTTTATGCTAAACAGCAAGCATAAACAGTTCTTGTGCAATAAAAAAATCCCCGTAGAGGTGTGAAACTGGAAGGTTATCCCAGCTCACACCCCTGCGGGGTAGAGATTGTGTACCGCTGCCCTGTTACCTGGTGAGGCTAAGGGGCAAGCGTCCTAAAACGTCGCACGATCCGCAGAATCTTCCACACCATTGCTACGACTGACAGTGCAGTCATAACGCTAAGTGTGGTCCACGACCAGTTGAGCACATTGTCGATCGCTTCGGCAGGGATGAGCTTGGAGATCATAATGAAACCCAGGCTCGGTGCTGCTACGGCGAGTACGATGATGAGCCAGACTGATATTGCGGACTTCTTTTTGCTGGCTTCTGCTGCCGCCTGATTTTTCCAGCCGTCACGTTTGATGTTCAGGAACATCACGACGATTGAATCGAGCCAGATCGACAATGTCCTTACGTAATAGATCTCGTTCGGGATAAACAGTAGTGATCGAAAAATCTCAATCAACCGTCGATCTGGAACTTTGAGTGCTACTAGAAAGGACTGTAGGATTGCGAGGCCGATCGGAATCAACCAGAGTGGCATGAAAACGAACCGGTCCAAACTGATGCTTGTCGCGAACAGTGCTGCGAATGC
>DASVHL010000081.1:0-3557 GCA_036382575.1 Saccharimonadales bacterium (SeqCode)
ACTAGGAAGTGAGGCGAATTTCATGTCTCGCACATTCCGATCCTGCTTACGCTCGCAAACTGACCTTATCTCTGTTATAATTACGTAAGTTTATGGCATCAAAGTTACCAACAGTAGCAATCATTGGGCAAGCGAACGTCGGTAAGAGTTCGCTTTTTAATCGTATGGTACGCGCTCAACAAGCGATTGTTGCCCGCGAAGCAGGTACTACTCGTGATAACGTTTTGGGCCGCGTGGAATATAAATACCACAACTTCTGGCTTGTCGATACCGCCGGTCTAAAAGATCCTAACGACGAATTCGAAGCCAGCATTCAAGAGCAAATCACCGAAGCTGCTGAAGCCGCTGATGTCATCTTGGTTGTTGTCGACAGCAGCCAATACGCCAGCGACCAAGATAAGCTTGTCGCTAAAAAAGCTCTTAAAAGCAAAAAGCCAGTCCTCCTCGTCACCAACAAAGCTGATCTTAAAGAATCGTTGCCAAATGATGAGTTTAAGCGCCTAGGCATTAAATCTATCATCCGTACCTCTGCGGAGCACAACCAAGGTGTTATCGATGTTCTTGACGAAATCGTTAACCTAATTCCTGCTAAATTCGAAGACGAACCTGACGATGTTCTGCGCGTTGCCCTCATTGGCCGCCCGAATGTCGGTAAAAGCAATCTATTCAATACGCTTGCTGGCAAGCAACAGGCATTAGTTGCAAATATCGCCGGCACCACTCGCGACGTTAACCGCGTCTCAATCCGTTACGGCGCCCGCGATATCGAACTACTTGATACCGCCGGTATGCGTAAACCTGGCAAGCAAGAAGTCGGTATCGAGAAATTCTCGGTTCTGCGCACACTGCAGGCGATCGAAGAAGCAGATGTCTGCTTACTACTTATCGACGTTAATGAACTGAGCACCCAGTTGGACCAACGCCTCGCCGGTATCATCGACGAAGCAGGTAAGGGTATGGTGATTGTTGTCAGCAAATGGGACAGTGTCGTCGACAAGGACGCCTACACCCGTGATGCCTTGGCGCCAAAGATTGCCTATAACTTCAAATTTACCCCATGGGCACCACTGATTTTCACCAGTAGCGTAACCGGTCAGAATGTCACGAAACTATTCGATCTAGCGCTTGATATCGACGCTCGACGCAAGCAAGAATGCAAAACTCGTAAACTGAATGATCTACTGCAGACTGCTATTCAAAAGCACCCGCCAGCTGGTCTCAAGAATACGCACCCTAAACTTCGCTACATGGTCCAAACCGACATGTCACCACCATGGTTCGTTATTTACGGTAGCAACCTGAAGTTTGTTCACTGGTCATACAAACGCTACTTAGAACGCCTGATGCGTGAAGAATTTAATTTCGCCGGCACACCAATCAAATTCAGCTTCCGTGACGAAAAACAGATCAAAGCCAACAAAGAGCGCATCGCCCAAGGCAAAGATCCAGTTACCAAAAAGTCAAAAGAAGAGAAGAACAAAGAAGCCCAGCGCTAAAAACCGCCCACCAATCATCGGGCGGTTTTTAATACCGTGGCATTACAGTTGATAGGCTATAATAAGCATAGTTATGAAAGTCATCTTCGCTCAAGGAAACCCTGGTACGCAGTATAAAAATACCCGTCACAACGTCGGATTTTTAGTTGTCGACTCGCTCGCCAGCCAACATCGGGCTGATTTTATTAAAAAACCAAAATTCCATGCAGAAATTGCCGAAGTAAATATTGCCGGCGAAAAAACGTTGCTCGTTAAACCCAGCACGTTCTATAACGAAACGGGCCAATCTGCTCGTCTGATTACTGATTTCTATAAACTGTCAGTCAAAGATGACTTTTTGGTTATTCACGATGATCTCGCATTACCACTCGGGACCCTCCGTGTTCGTGAAAAGGGCAGCGATGCCGGTAATAACGGTATCAAGTCCCTCAACGCCCATCTAGGCGCTAATTACAGCCGCATCCGCGTTGGTATCTACAATGACCTGCGCGATCGCGTACATGATGCCGATTTCGTCCTTAGCGGTTTTACAAAAGCTGAATCTGACGTCTTGTCATCGACTATTACGCCGAAAGTAATTGAACTTATTGAAGCCTTTTGTGCGGGCAGCCTCGCCACCACTAGCCATAAACTTCAGCTAGACGCCGAGTAGAGTTACGACAGTTCCAACGACGACAATGCCACCAACGAGCATAACGGCCTGAATCGTACCCATACGGCGCGGCTGTTCGTGAATGTCAGGAATAATGTCACTTGCTGCCACATAAATAAAGAATCCAGCTGTGAGCGCAAGAAGCGGACCGATCGGTAAATGCGCATCGCTACCTAGGAAGAAAACGATCAATGCGGTCGTGATGGTAGCCAGAGCTGTCGCTAGATTAGCAATAATAACCGTTTTGTTCTTCCAGCCACGTGAAAGTAATAGGGCAAATGTACCTAATTCCTTCGGAATCTCGTGGGCACTGACAGCAAGGGCCGTAATAATACCGGTTGGCACGCTAACGAGGAATGCTGCACCGATAGCGATACCATCGATAGCGTTATGCATCATGTCGCCAATAATAATCAGACGGCGTTGTGAAGCGTTTTGGTGCTTTTGCTCGCCATGGTCGTGGTGATGGTGAAACCAAGTTGCGCAGCGCTCAAGGACGAAGAAAATAAGAAAGCCACCGAGTGCCCACAACAGTAGATCGCGAGGCTCGCCAAATTCAAACGATTCAGGCAGTAGATCAAAGAACGCAGCCGCTAACAACGCACCGGCACCAAAAGGAAGGGTCAATAGAATAGCTAATTCGCGGTGCTTCTTCGCACGAAGCAACAGCAAGCCACCAACAAACGATACGAGGCTGCCAATAATAATCGTAATAACAAGAATAAGAAGGGTCATATTCCTTCTATCGTACCATGATATAAGCGCCTAAACCACCATGCGCGTCTGTCATTCTTATGCTTGCAATACAGTCTACTCGTGTCATACTCGTCTCTAGTTTTGGTTGAGTCTAACCAAGCGAGAAATCGTTCCTATGTCAGACTCTCGAAATGAAGTTTGACAGACATACTAGCGAAAGCAGAAGATCATGGAAGATGACTCCATTTATATTGACAGTAGCACTCCGGCATCAAAAAAGCTCGCCGCACTAGAACGTGTCGAGCGTATCGCGACGCTAATCGCGATACATACGCCTTTTGAAGTCGACAGCTTCGCGCCTCAGCCAACGACCAGAAAAGTCTTTCGTAGGCCATCGTCATGGCTCTACAAATGGGCACTTCTTTATCCCGTGGCGTTCCGTGCGAACGTACGGATCCTCGAATCAGCAGAAGGAATATCTGCCGCAGGTGGTATGGATCCATACATCTGGCTCATGAATGGCACCCAGCTAATACGACAGGAGAAATCCAAGCATGTCCATCTCGATCCTAAGTCCCTGACAAGACAGGACATATACAATCTTGAAATCGGCATTCAGGGTGATTACGGACTCGTCATGAAGGAGTACACTAAGATCGTCGAAGATAGGATCTACAGCCTCAATTGGCTCGATTAGTCAAACAAATCCTCCC
>DASVHL010000082.1:0-2889 GCA_036382575.1 Saccharimonadales bacterium (SeqCode)
GGGAGAGAAGCATCTTTTACTTCACCGGCACGTGTTGCTGCTTCACCTTTTAGTTCAGCAGCCTTGGCTTTGATATCTGCACGTGTTTCTTTACCAGATTTTGGTGCAGTCAACATACCAGCAACTAAACCTGCTGCTGCGCCTACGAGTGCTCCGAGTACAAATTTACCTTTTGACATAATCAATCTCCTTAATTATTTTCGCTTCTTAAAATACTTCATGACTGTCTTATACAGTAACACTGGTGAAGTAATCGTCGTAATATTAGATACCATTTTTTCAACGCCTGCGGCTGTTTTCATAGCCGAACCTGTGACCGTTTTAATCTGGCGCGTTACCTTGATTAATAAAACTGTCAAAATAATTGCCAGGAGTAAAAATATTGCTAAGAATACCGCTAGTATGATGACGAGGATTTGCGCCCAATCCATGTATGGCCCTCCTTGTACTTAATGGTGTCGTACTTTTATTATAACCTTTTTCTCAGCTAAGTAGCAAATACACCCCGCGCGTGCAGGGTGTATGAATTAGATTCGTTCGCGAATTAGTTTCTGGGCAAGAGCTGGATTTGCTTTGCCTTGTGATTTCTTCATCACTTGACCCACTAAGAATCCAATCACCTTGTCATTGCCATTCTTCAAATCTTCGACAGCCTTGGCGCTTGATGGATCAGCTAGCACTTCGTCAACGATTGCCGCAATCGCGCCCTCGTCACTCACCTGGAGCAGGTTTTTAGCTTCAGCAATTTCTCGAGGAGTCTTATCACTTGATAATAATTCAACAAAGACTTCTTTTGCGGCCGTACTTGATAGCTCGTTCGCCTCAACCATTTGAGCCAACTCAATAAAACCTTCAGGCACAAAATTACTAGCGATGACTGCCGTCTCTTCGTCTTGGCCCCCAAGTGCACTCGCAAACCAGTGTGCAACACGTTTTGCAATTCCATCGCCAGCATTATCTTGAATTTCGGTAATTAAAACTGCATAGCTTTGATTTGCAATTAACGAGTCGGTTACCGAACGATCAAGATCGAGTGATACCCACTTTTCACGATACGCAGGTGGCAACATTGGTACGGTTGCTTGAATCTCAGAAATCTCTTGATCGCTCAAAATAATTGGTGGAATATCAGCATCAGGCATGTAGCGGTAGTCCTGAGCATCTTCTTTTGAACGCTGCGAGCTTGTGGTTTGTTTAGTATCATCCCAACCTCGGGTTTCCTGAACAACGCTTTCACCTTTTTCAAGTAATGCAACCTGACGGCGGAATTCATATTCAGTTGCCTTTTCAACACTACGAAACGAGTTAAGGTTCTTTACTTCGGCACGCTTGCCAAGCTCAGTCGCACCCTTTGGCGCAACTGAAACGTTGACATCAAAACGCATATTACCATGATACAAATCACCGCGCGTTACACCCGCATATGTCATCAAATGATGGAGTTCGGTCGCATACGCCTTTGCTCCAGCTGCAGAATGAATGTCTGGCTCGGATACAATTTCAATTAACGGAGTACCTGCGCGGTTAAGGTCCACGAGGCTGTAATCACTGTAGTGTGTTAGCTTGCCGGCATCTTCTTCCATGTGTGCATGGTGAATACGAACACGGACACTTGTGCCATCTTCGAGCGGTGCGTCAATATAGCCGGCCTCGATGATCGGATTGTACATCTGCGTTGTCTGGTAGCCTTTTGGCAGATCAGGGTAAAAGTAGTGTTTTCGGTCAAATCGACTGACATTCGCAATTGGTGCGTTTAATGCTTTACCTGCCTTGATAGCTAAATTAACAGCTTCACGGTTCAAAATCGGCAACATACCGGGCAAACCAAAGTCGATCGGGCTAACGACACTGTTTGGTGATTTGTCACGTGCATCATTATCAGCGCCGCTAAATAATTTAGTAGCTGTCGCCAACTGCACATGGCACTCAATACCCACAGTCATATCGTATTTGTTCAAAATTTCATCAGTTATCATTTTAGATTGCTCCTACATCTTTGAGTGCTTGCTTGAATCCACCAAGTGCACGACGCGCTTCGTCATATGTCACATGTGCATCAGTTTCGTGAGCGATTTGATTGCGAAGTTTGTGCGCACCCCACACAGCGTTGGCATTTGACCAAGTATCTTTGGCTGTTTTCATTCGCTCACCCATGGTCTGTCCCTTCACACCGCGCTCACGAAGTGCCTGGTCGAGTAACTTGTCGGCATTTAATACTGCCATGGCCGAACGCGAAAGATCATCACGGCTCAATTGCTGTTCGATAGCCATCCACTTCATGCGATATTTATTAACATCAAGCTGCGGCGTCGCTTTTTTCGTCAGCGCTAAAACAACCGCCAGTAGCCCCGCAATCACTAAGACTCCGACAAGAAATCCAAAAAGAGTATTGTCTTGCATATTATTTAGCCTCCACTGATCGCGCCAATGCGAGCAATGCCGCATCAGAACGTCGCTGACCAATCAGCTGTACACCGATTGGTAATCCTGCATCACTGCTACCTGCTGGGATACTCATAGCCGGCAGTCCTGCGAGGCTTGGTGGTACTGTCATAATATCTGCAAGATACATCTTGACCGGATCGGCAGTATTTTCACCCAAACCAAATGCCGGTGTCGGCGCAACTGGTGTAATTAAGGCATCGTAGGTTTTGAATAATTCTTCGTACGAATTAATCAGTAGCGTACGAGCCTTTTGTGCCTGCTGATAGTAGGCATCGAAGAAACCGCTTGAAAGCACGTAGCTGCCAATCATAATACGGCGCTTGTTTTCCGTCACAAAACCTTCGTCACGTGTGCGACCGTATAGTTCAGCTAAAGTCTTCACACCCTCAGCACGATAACCATAACGAATACCGTCATACCGTGCCAAGTTACTACTGACTTCGG
>DASVHL010000083.1:0-3362 GCA_036382575.1 Saccharimonadales bacterium (SeqCode)
TATTTTTTTATCAACAGATCTCTGGCGCGCACAAATGCAAATAAATTATTTAGCGCCGTATTCTATGCCACACTTGCCATCAGCCTCTATGCACTATTTGAGATTATCCGAACAATTACACAGCATCTGTTTGGTCAACCCGACTACCCATGGGGCAAACTGATTTTTGAAGGCCAGTCCGTCCTAGCAACGATCGCCACCTTTGCTATCGCCTACATTCTTAGGCGTACACCAGCCAAACCATCGCTAGGAGCAATTGCAAAAGCTGTGTTGATCATTGCTTTTGTCATCGTACAAGTAGTATTTCTTGTAGAAAACATTTATTACGCAGCTATGTACCCAACTTCATATGACACCACATCGCCACTTTGGCTAACTATTATAAGCTACATGACGAACACATTGGTATTAGCCGCCGTTGCCTTCCTTGTTCTACGCAAAATCAAACAGCGGTTCGAGCGACTATTTTACGCCGTATTCGCCACAGTAATCTATAGCACCTTTAGCATTACACTGTGGGAGTTTAGAACCGATCCTTCACAAGAAGCGACGACCACCTTCAGTATGGTCATCTCACTATTATCATTACTATTCTTCGGTGGTCTGCTATGGCGAGCTCGTAAACTTATCAAATAGCATTTCACTCCACTACTGCGCTAATTATCAATCCACGAATTCCATACACCATTATTAGTAAATGCGAGATAGGTAGATGTTGGTGTTCCAGCATCAGTACATAGTTGTGGTGCCGTCTGAGAACCACTGTAGGTAGTTGTTTGACCTATAGCAGAGTCATACATCAGAACCATTTGTGACTTCACGCGAGTTACAATACTAAACTTTGAACCGTCAGAATTGACGCAGTAAAATCCCGTCGCTCCAGTCGGATTAACCCCATAGGCGGCTTTATTAATTTTTATTTTTAATGTGTCCATTTCTGTCGTAGATGGATAATGGCCAATGTTAATTTTGTGTAATTCTACTTGCTTCGAGATGTTTCGCAAATCAGCCGTAACCGACACCTCATTCGCCCTATTTTGAATACCGTTATACGCGACGATAGTAATGGCAGCCAAAACTGCGATCACCACAATCACAATCAATAACTCGACAATCGTAAAACCCATTACACGCGATGAGTCGCTAACTCGCGACATGCTCGCCATCAACAATTGCCCTAGCCTGCTGCTGCGCACCAAGGATTTGCTCGACTTGTTCACGGCTAATCTCGATCACGCTTCCCGGGGCAACAGTGCCGGATAGCATTTGTTTGGCAACAGTGTTCTCAACTGCACGCTGCACAACGCGTCGCATTGGACGTGCACCAAGCCGAGGATCATAGCCTTGATCAACAAGCACCAATTTAGCGTCGTCGGCTACATGAACCGTAATATTCTGCAACGCCATTGTCTTATTAATGCCAGCGAGAATAAGATCGATGACCTGCACCAGCTCTTCCTTACTGAGTGGACGGAAGGTAACGATTTCGTCGAAACGGTTGAGAAATTCTGGTCGGAACTGGTTACTCGAAATCAACTCGTCAACAAACTGTTTTTCAAATTGTTCTAATTCATAGCCGCGATCAATATATTCACGAATCCTATCTGCACCAGCATTAGATGTTGCAATAATAATCGCATCCCTAAAACTCACTTCGCGGTTTTTAATATCACGTAAAATTCCTTCATCAAGCAACTGTAGTAATGTTGTTAAGACCTGCGGATGTGCCTTTTCAATCTCGTCCAGCAGGACAACACTAAACGGCTGTTTCATCGCCTGTGCCGTCAGGCTCATTGGATCATCAGCTCCATCAGCAATTAGGCGCGTGACATCCTCACTGCGGACGTATTCATTCAAATCAAGACGAATGATTCGCTCTTCACCACCAAAGTACACATCAGCGAGTGCTTTGGCTAGCTCAGTTTTACCTACACCGGTTGGGCCCAAAAACAAGAACGTACCAATTGGTCGGTTTTGATTGCGTACGCCAGCACGTGCCCGACGTAGAGCATCGCTCACCACGCCAACGGCTCGTGTTTGGTTGATCATTCGTTCATGAATGTGATCTTCAAGATGTAATAATTTTTCACGCTCCTCTTCACCGGTAGCGAGAGCAACCTTGATATTCATCGTTTGTTCAATTGCTTGCTGAACGGAATATGCTGTCACGAAGCCGTCTTCTGGATATGCCGCTGCCGCTTCCATTAATTTAATAGCACGGCCAGGCATAGCTAGATCGTGAACGTAGCGCTCACTCAGTCGGTAGGCTTCCTCCAGTGATTGATACATGTAGGTCACGTGTCGCTGGAATTCAGTTATAAGTAGCTGGTCGCGCATAACTGCGATCGTTTCATCTTTGCTAGCAGGTGTTACATTAATACGATTCAAAGCATTCATTAACGCAGCATTGCGTTGTCCGATCTGCAGATAACGTTGCTCATCCATCGTAAGGATCAGCCGTAAACGACCCGCCTCAAGAATTGGCAGTAGCATGTTCGAAAGATCAACCGAACCAATTCCTTCTTCGAAGAATAGCTGTGCATTATCAAGGCAGATGATAATATTCTTGGCGCTATAGGCCTCTCCAAGCACCTGCATAATCAGATTCTCTAGCTCACCACGACCTGGCGCAGCCGCAATCAAGGCACTTGCATCCAGAATAATTACTTGGCGGAACTTTAAATTATCAGATAATGGCGATGAAGCATCAAGTAGCCGTTCCGCAAATGCATGAACCAGTGTCGTCTTGCCCGCACCGGCCGCTCCCACAAGCGCCACATTTTGCCGGCCAGCTTCACCGAATGTACTAATCATTTGGTCAAGTGCTTTGGTGTGAGCTTCTAGATCGACCGATAATGAATGACTGCGCGCCAATTGTTCGCTAATGTTTTGTCCGAAGCGAGTTAATAGTGGAATATATCCGAATGACCAATCGCGGGCAATGCCACCGGTGCGCTTTGCGCGACTGTGCTCATTCACAAGATCACGAATATGTTGCTGCCACTGAACGCCGCGTATAAGATCGTCATCATCAAGTTGCAGGTGGGCCAACCAACCTTGGCGTTCCGGAAATTGTCGTATTAATGCTACAACGAGAATACTGCCGTTAATATGCTCAAAGCCTAATTGCTCTCTGACTAATTGGGCCTCTTTCCAAACAGCCGCCATTGCCGCCGGATCATCTGGTGACATTTCTTGAAGCGCCCTAGCGCTGACGCCAAATCGAGCACTAAAGAAAAACCCACTTTGCACTCTGCCGACAGCCGTGGCTACTTCGCGCGGGGTTGGCTTCTTTGATAACTGACCCAATATATCACTCGACAGCACATCATCGATGGTCTTGGATTCCTTAGGTGTTGGTA
>DASVHL010000084.1:0-4434 GCA_036382575.1 Saccharimonadales bacterium (SeqCode)
GGAGAGAGACCACTAAACATAGTAGCCGGTGTGTCACCTAAGATAGCTTTAATTACGGTCGTCTTACCAGCACCGTTACGACCGCGGATTTCAAGCGCTTCGCCTTCACGCAGGTCAATATTCACGCCGTCAAACAGGGGAGTGTCGCCATAACCCAGGCTCAGGTTCTTTACATTCACGAGTATATGCTTGCTGCGGCTTTCTTCGTTCTTGAGACTCATGCGAATATTCTTTGACTTGAATTTATCATACTGCGCGGCAGTTTTATAATTCAGATTAGCAGCAGATTCTTTATCAATCCAGAAAGTTGGTTTTTCCTTCGCCTGAAGCTCTGCGAGTTCTTTTCGCGAAACTTCTTCTAGACGTTTAAACTTTTGAATCGTACCAGGATTACGAGATTTTTCTTTTAGCCGTTGATAGTCAATTACTTTGGCCTTTAAATTCACGATGCGCTTTTCGATCATCTCAAAATCGTTCATCTGCGTACCAGTGCTAACCGCATTTTGTTTCAAGTAAGCGTCGTAGTTGCCCTTATAGCTAACGCTCGAACCATCTTTTAGCTCAACAATACGGTCAACTTCATTCAAGACATCACGGTCGTGAGTAATAACCAACATGCCTTCACGAGCATCCCGCATCCAGTCAACAAACTGTGCTTTTGCTACATAGTCCATGTGGTTAGTTGGTTCGTCAATAAGCGCTAGGTCAGCATCAGAATGCATAATCTTTACGATTTCAATGAGGCGTTTTTGTCCACCCGATAACGTAGAAAACTGACGATGTGCTACGCCATCTAACTGAAAATTATTTAACTCACGCTCGATTTGCTCTTCGATTTGATAAAAGCCTTTATCATCAAACCGCATCAATGCTTGAGTGTACTCATCGATCTTTTTCATATCATCACCCATAGTCTCTGGGTAGGTTTCGATAATATGACTTAGTTCAGCGTATTCTGGCAGGCCCGCAAGCACATATTGCAATACGGTCTGCTCACCAAGATTATGATGTTCCTGCTGAGTAGCAACCACGACCGTGCCGCGTTTAAAAATAATTTCACCGCTATAATCTTTATCGCTGCCCGTTAAAATACCGAATAAGGTAGACTTGCCAACACCGTTACGACCAATAACGCCAATCTTTTCATTATCATCAATACTAAATTTAATGCCACTCATCAAAGTCTTGGCACCAAAGCTTTTTTCGGTCACGGTAATATCAGCGATCATCCTTATCAGTGTAACAGAGATGGGGGTGTATTGACAAATATATATTGTGGTGTAATTATATATCCAATCAGACAGTACCGTAGAACTATGCACCAGGAGTAATCGTGGGATATCTATTTTTCTGGCAGCTGATGGCACATCATAGCAGTATGGGATTCGCACCTTGGATCGCGAGCAGCGATTTACCGACAAGAAAGACTTGTCTTCAGCGCGAAAATTTTGGTCTTTACGCAGAATTTTTTAATCTCAGCGATGAGATTGAAGAACTACATGACTGCTTCAGGTCCAACTGGCCAAATCGGCTGCAATGTCCAGTTCATAACCTCTCGGATCTCGGTCACACGGTCAAGATTGAAGATACCGAAAGAAAACAGCGAAAACTCAATCGAAAGATTGAGCGCAACGGAATGGTTATCGCCAAGCTGACACGGCCAGAACTTAGCCAACCCATATCCACCCAGGATCCATGCTGATCCACAGCCCTCCTTAGTTATCCATACTGGACGACTAAGGAGGGCACTTTCATGTATGTTATTCGTTTTCTAAAAGAAGCGATTCATTATCTTCTTGCGCCTTAACACGATCACCGCGTTTGACATGCAGCGCACGCAACGCCTTAAGAGGGAAGTAGATAGCCAAATATATACCGATGGGCACACGTAGAGCAGGGTTTTTAATCGCATGTGCCGCATAGGTGCGCTCAAAGCGCATGACATAATAATGATAATCTTTAGGCGAATCTTCTAATCGGCGAGCTGACATACCGCCAACCATTGTTGGAACGTAGACAATTCGGAGACCATGACTCGCAACATGAATTGATAAATCGATATCTTCGTGCATTTTATCTTCACGATCGGCGCAGGTTTCACTACGAATAGCTCGCCATGCGCTCGCTCGAATAGCCATATTACTACCAAACAAGAACTGATATTTATTAGCAATGCGTGACAAGAATTTACGCGTTGCGTGATCAGCCTTTAGCCCAAACTCTTTCATTGGCATGTCGGTATACACAACCGGACCAGTCGCAGCCGCTACGGTTTCGTCACTAAAAGCCTTTTTAACTTGCTCCACCCAGTCTGATTCAATCACCGAATCAGCATCGATACGACCGAGTACATCACCCGTCGCATGATTAAATCCATAATTTCGAGTCGGTGTAATACCCTGTTCGTCAGATTGTTCTAATAGCTGGATGCCCGCATCAGGGAATTCACGCTGCATATCTCGCACGATTTCGGCTGTCGCGTCAGTAGAAAGATTATCAACGACAACAATCTCTTCAGCAGGAGCTGACTGATTGATCGTAGCTAGTAAGCACTGCCGAATAACACTCGCTTCATTATAGGCCGGGATAATAATCGAGACCGTAGGGGTGGTGGATTTTAACATTACTACTATTCTACCATGGATGAAGCGGCTATACTGGTACACAGATATGCCAAAACATACTATTAATCACAACGGCTCAACCACAGCCTACTGGAGCTACCATGATGAGGCGCAGCCAGTTATCGTGATGGTTCATGGGTTTCGTGGCACCCATCATGGACTTGCGCGCATTGTTGAAAAGCTACCAAACTGTCGCATTATCGTACCTGATCTGCCTGGTTTTGGGGCCAGTGAACCACTGACAACAACTCACACGCTTGACGCCTATGTGGCCTTTTTGCAAGATTTCATTGCTCAGCTACAGCTAGACCAACCGCCAATCCTGCTTGGCCATTCATTTGGAAGTATCATCGCCAGCCACTACGCAGCTAAGCATCCTCAGACGATTGATAAGCTTATCCTAGTAAATCCAATTGCTGCTCCAGCACTCAAAGGTCCGAAAGCAGCCATGACCCAACTCGCTATTTTTTACTACTGGTTAGGGCGAAAGCTACCAGCCAAGGCGAGTCATGCATGGCTATCTGCGTCGCCGATTGTCAAAATTATGAGTATCACTATGGCAAAAACAAATGACAAACAAACACTCAATTTTATTCATCAGCAGCATTTGACACATTTTAGCTCGTTCGCAAATCCGACAGTTGTCGCCGAAGCCTTCCAGACCTCAGTCAGTCATGATGTCCGACAGGTAGCTAATCGTATTACGACACCGACGCTACTCATAGCAGGCGAGCGTGATGATATTACTGCGCTTCCAAAACAAAAAGAATTAGCAGAGCATATTAGCGGTGCAACTCTAGTTGTTATACCGAATGTCGGTCATTTGATTCACTATGAAACACCCGATGCGGCAGCTCAGGCGGTCACTAATTTTGTCTCAACACCAACTAAATTAGCATAGATTGCTTCGAATTGATCAAGAGTGTATTCCAGGTCGTGCTGAGATGCGATCTTTAAGCTGGCTTTACTGAACTTATTTCGCAAGGTCTTGCTGCTAAGAATTTTTGCCAGGCTATCAGCAATTTGTTCATCATCATCTTGACGGCAAAGATAACCATTAATACCGTCCTGGCATAGTTCACGAAGGGCGCCAGCGTCAATCGCTACAATTGGCTGACCGCTGGCCATAGCTTCGAGCGTTGCAATGCTCTGCAGTTCAGCAGGAGACGGCATACAAAAGACCTGACCAATACGGTGTAAGGCGACGATCTCGTCGTCACTTACGCGGCCCGTAAATGTCACATGATGGACGATCGAAAGATCACGAGCTAATTGACGTAAATGATCCGCATCAGTCCCATCACCAACGACTACCAAATGGGCATTTGTCTCGTGATAAATTCGTGCAAACGCTTTTAGTAGAACCGAAATGTGCTTCTCAGCGTCGAGTCGTCCAATGTAGGTAACGATAGGGCGATCGGTTGGAATATGAAACTTATGATACAGCTCCGGCGAAACGTCGCCATTATGAAATCGACTGAGGTCAATTCCATTAGACACTGCCACCATTGGATTGGGCATATCAACGTTAAACATGTCGATGGCAGACTGTGTTGGCATCGTCACGCAGTCAGACTTAGAATGAAAACGACGTCCATAATCGCGCAACATGTAATTGATTGGTCGCGCCACAGGGGCTAATAATTTCAAATTATCCATCAGGTTTTCAGGCATAGCATGGTTAGTGCTCACCACTGGAATGCCATATTTATTACCAAACTTCATCGCTGCCTGGCCAATCCACATCAGCATTTGGATATGGATAACGTCCGGCTCAAACTCTTCGATAATCTTTTTCACTTCGCGTTGT
>DASVHL010000085.1:0-11732 GCA_036382575.1 Saccharimonadales bacterium (SeqCode)
CCCCTTTAAAAGTTTGCGGGTCTGAAGAGTCGAAATTTTCAATATCTTCCGTCTTAATGAAAGCATAGCTCACCGGATTGTTAAAAAGCTTGTAACGATTGTCGAGAGCTTTTCTTATGAGACGCTCGACTGCTTTTTGCACAATCCTATCTTCAATGGTCGCTATCTTCAGTGGCCTAAACTTTCCGTTTGCCTTCAAAAGTGCGGCTCCACGTAGATTACTAAATTTAAACTGTCCATTCTTTAATTTGAGCCTTAGCTGGGTCAAATTTTTCTGTGAATGAGCTGCATATGCGCTAAGAGTCTTATCGTCTACACCTTTTGAAAGGCTTTTTGCGTTACGATGCACCTCATCCCAAGCTTGATTTAAAATTCTCGGATCTTGACTAAGTCGCTGAAAAAAAGATCTACCACTCATATCGCCCCCAAGCGAGAGTAGCAAAGATAACGTGGTCGCCTAGTGTGACGTCTGATACGAGTGCGCACATAAGTACGAAAAGAACCAGTGTCGGCACCAGCCGCTGTAAGGAGTGTACCTCCTCCTCCAAAACTTTGCAAAACATGCGCCATTTCGGAAGGTTGATTTTCACCTTGCGTCCCAATTCTGCCTGCTCAGGAACTCTCGCGGAGCTCAAAACAGGTGAACTAGGTAATTTTGACAATGAATTTGACTCCATGTCGCTCTCCTTTTGTAATTTAATCTCCACCGCTATGGGGGCGATGCTACTCGCGATGGTAGCAACTAGTGTGACGTCTGATACGAGTGCGCACATAAGTACGAAAAGAACCAGTGTCGGCACCAGCCGCTGTAAGGAGTACACCTCCTCCTCCAAAACTTTGCAAAACATGCGCCATTTCGGAAGGTTGGTGATAAAATTATACCATTTCTAAAGACTCAAATAAACGATACAACTATTACTAGTCGTCTAGCCCGACCGTGATGTCGGCATTAGTGTGCACATTCACGACATCATCAAGATCATCAAGTGCGTCCATAATTTTTAGCACCTTACGTGCAATTTCTGGATCGTCAACTGTCACTTCAGATGCAGGCACATATTGCAGACTCGCCTCTTTAACGGTCAAACCGCTGTCAATTACACTGCTACGTACCTTCGCTAAGTCCTTTGACTCAGTATAAATAGTAATCTCACCATCTTCTTCAACAGCATCTTCCGCACCCGCGTCAAGAATTGTCAGCAGGGCGTCTTCGCCACTAGCTGCAACAACAATCACGCCCTTGCGATTGAACTGGAACATCACACTACCGGCGTCTGCGACACGGCCACCATTTTTAGTAAGTGCATTACGAACTTCCGGGAACGTACGGTTCTTATTGTCAGTTGCCGTCTCGATAATAATTCCAATACCGCCTGGTCCATAACCTTCGTATGTCGCTTCTTCCATGACGGCTGCATTTTTGTCGCTGACACGATCGATGGCACGCTGAATATTAGCATTTGGCATATTAGCTTGCTTAGCTGTTTCAATCGCGAGCGCCAAAGCAGAGTTCATTGATGGATCAGTACCGCTACGTGCAGCAATCGCGATCTGATTACCAATCTTGGTAAAAATCGCACCACGCTTGGCGTCTTTTGCACCTTTTTCACGCTTAATCGTTGACCACTTACTGTGTCCTGACATAAAAATTCTCCGTTAGAGTCAGTATATATTTTCTTTATTATAACAGATTTCTATCTGTTATTCGATCAGGTTACTATTCTGAATATTCATATTGCAAACACAATATACACAATGCTCGCGCTTGCCATATAGTTTATTTCAACTTACGCTACTTATTGTCACCTATCTACAGATTGTTAGGAGCACCTTGATGTGTAACATCGACGACCCACCCGCAAGTGCAGTTGTAGCCGAACAAAGGAACTACAAGCAACAAAGTCTGAATGATCCAGACGGCGTGCAGTTCATGGACCACCTGTGGCAAATGATCGAGGATATCGATCAGCCATTAACGGTTGTCCTTCGGACCGATCAGGACGTCTTTGATGACGTTCCAGTGAAAGTCTTTTGGCAATTCATATCCCCACATGGAATCTTCCATAGTACCCTAAGCAGGCTGATATTTGACCTACCAGATGAAGTCTGCCGCAGGATTCAATCACGCCACGCCCAAGAAGTCCGGACTCGGTACTTCGGAGACACGACACCCGTCACCCTCCTGGAAGTATTCCGACCAGACAAACAAAGAGATGTAGTTCGAACAGCCTACTTCTCTGGGTATGCCGATGAGCCAACCATCATACAAGATGACTGGTCAGTCCTGAAAGAGGCGATTCGCCTCACCGCTCAGGATTTGGGTGGATATATAGGTGGACAAAGTGTCACCATCGCTGATAGCTGGTCACTAGTAGTGAGTCTGGCACGCGTCAACGGCAACCACCTTGAGCTACTGATCACTCCGCAACTAGTGTCGCGAATCAATCAACACTGGAACAAAGAGCTGGGCAGCCTCCTGGGTGTCAGCAACAAACATCTCTAACCGCTCCACTCATCCGCATTGAGCAAAAGCTCTGCGTCGATGACGTGGAGCTTTTGCTTTTTAAGGCCTTAAAATCAATAATTCACTTATTTTCTGGTATAAAAAAACACCCCCGGTAGCGATAAAAGGGATGTTCTTTTGGTGAAGCCGCTGAGACTTGAACTCAGGACACCCTGCTTAAAAGGCAGGTGCTCTAACCAGCTGAGCTACGGCTCCATAAATTTTTAACACACAAATAAAACTAGTTCATACGTGCTCTATAAAAAATAGCACTTTTACAGGTGTTTTGTCAATGTCTAGAAGGCATTTTAGGCGTTTTTGTCAGGAGTAGATCCATGACCGCTAGCGCCACACAGACCGTAATGATAATGACGTGATTAGCGACAAAGAAATTATACAACTGTTCGCCAGGACCATTAATAATCAATGCCGAGCCTAGTGGTTCTAGCAATAATACAGCCGCAAGAACAGCGAATAGTAGCGCACCCGCTGTGCGTTGCCACGTCGTTCGATACGACGGACCACTAAGTAGCAACAGCAATGCCGGCGCAAGTGTTAAGGTTGCAGCAACCACGCTTTCGAGTGGCGGCTTAATTAACACCAAGCCAGCCTGAGCAACAACCGGTGTCAGATCAGCTACCCACAGACTACTAACCATTGCGCCAGTGGCGAGCGCCAAGCCTAAGACACCAAAGCGCCGTTTAGTGAAAAATGCCAAGGCAAACAGCCCGGCGACGAGCAGGAGAAAAATTGTCACAAATGTCATCCCTTATTCTCCTTTAGAAGAGACTCATCAAAAAATGCCGTGCCACCAATGTGTATCGATTTACTTTCGACTGTCCCGCCGCTGAATTCAATCACATAACGCGCAGACTCTGTCGGCCGAAACGTCGTTTCTGGCACGCTGTCACCCGAGGCATGTTTGACGATATAAACAACTTTTTTGGCGTCATTCAGCCACACAAGATCGAAAACGGCTGTCCGCTTCTTAACATCAACGGACCACAGGGCGCTACTGTCATGTATGCGTAAAATCGCTTGATTCTGACGAAGGGAATGCTTATTAACATCGTATGTCTCGTTTTGTGCAGATCGCACGACGATAGCATCGAATACACCATCCCCTAGACGCACGGTCAACTGCGGGCGTATTTGTGGCATCAAAACAAAGTAAGCTGTCACACCTATGACCGCCAACCCAAGTCCAATAAACGCCCAAGAAAGACTATCTTTGCGTAGACTCATGACTATCTACCCTGTCCTGTCATAGAGACATTATAGCATCGTTAAGGATAAACGGTATCTAGACTATGCGCCGACTTTGTCTTTTTTGTTGCGACGTTTCGCATTCATCTCGACGTATTCGATAATTGGTGTCGCGACATCACGGCCAGTTACCTTTTCAATACCAAAACCTGGGCTGGCATTTACTTCAAGAACCAATGGACCACGTTCTGAGCGCATCATATCAACACCAGCAAGGTTAAGGCCCATTGCACGAGCGGCCTTAACAGCCATCTTGCGTTCTTCTTCGGTCAGTTTCACAACCGTTCCCTCACCGCCCTTGTGCAGGTTCGAGCGGAAATCATCATCAAGACTCTGGCGCTTCATGCTAGCAACTACACGGCCACCAACGACAAATGCACGAATATCAGTACCGGCTGATTCCTTCACAAACTCCTGTAGCAGGACGTTAGTACCGTCATCGTTAGTCAAATAAAATGCCTGCAGTACTGATTTTGCTGCCTTCTTTGATTCGGCGAGGACAACACCATTACCGTGCGTGCCACGAGCCAACTTAATGATTACTGGCGTACCGCCAAGTTTTTCAATCAAGTCATCGATGTCAGTTGAATTACGTGAAAAAACAGTCTTTGGAATACCAACACCAGCCTTGGCAAGGAGCTGCGAACTACGCAACTTGTCGCGTGAACGGTTGATAGCGATGGAGCTCGATACAGTGTAAACACCCTGCATCTCTAATTGACGCACGATAGCTGTACCGTAACGAGTCATATTAGCGGCGATACGTGGAATAATCGCATCGAATTGTGCCAGGTCTTCACCCTTATAGCTAACGGTTGGATTATTCTTTTCGATTGAGGCATAGCATTCGCGATATTTAATAACTGTCACTTCGTGACCACGCGCAATCGCTATTTCTTTTAAGCGTTTTGTTGAATAGTTGCCAGGACCGTTTGATAAAATTGCAATTTTCATATGTTTACTCGCTTCCATTCAGTATCATGTTCACCGTTAATTGTTACGTCGACTGTCATATTATGCTCACGCAGGAAACGTCTTCCTAGGAGCATTTCACGGTCCATGTCCGACCTGTCCGTTAGGCCAATTGTAGCAGCATATAGTACGCCGTGAATGGTAATATCGACAGGAATACCAAACCGCTTCGACGTATGGCCACTAGCACTACGAACGATCAACTTCGTAAAGTCAGTTGTTTTTGTGCGCAGTGTTTTATCGCCCATCGGGTCAAAGCTAAGTGTCGTGCCATCAGCGCTTAACTGGATATTAGTACAGTGCAATGCACCCGAAAAAGCGCCCGTATCTACCTTGGCGATAACAGCATCGATCCCGAGCGTAGGGATACCGACAGTTTCAATATGTCCGAGTGTTATTTTACTCATAATTATTGTATTATAGTAACATTATATAATTCTTATGTCAATAGTTGCTCCACCCTTATCGGGGGTGAGCAGTAGAATGCATCATCGTGCTATGTAACAATATCAACGGCTAGAATAGACTTCGTTTTTTGCTATCGAACTGTTCGAGCAGTTCTTTTTGCTTTTTCGTGAGCTTGGTTGGTGTATCAACAATAATACTGACGATCTGCGAGCCGCGCGTCGTACTGCGCAGGTGCGGCACACCGTGATTAGATAGCTTAAAGTCAGTTCCGCTCTGCGTACCAGCTGGTACCTTCATGCGAACCATCCCGTCAACGGTCTCGACTTCGATTTCCGTACCAAGTGCGGCCTCGATCATACTAACATGCTCTTCGGACAGAATGATATCACCTTCACGGGTGAACTTCTTATGAGCTTTGACACGAATATGCACATACAGATCGCCGCGTGCACCACCGCCGACAGCCTCACCGCGTTCTTTCAAACGAATGGTTGCGCCGTCATCGATACCCGCTGGAACCTTGAGAGTGATTTTTTGCTTACGGCGCTCAGTTCCCTTACCCTTACAAACAGAACAGACAACTTCAGGGACCTTACCGGTACCATGGCATGTATCGCAGGTGACTGCTTGCTGAATCTGACCAAAGATCGTGTTCATCACACGGGTTTGCTGACCAGCACCCTTACAAGTTGGGCAGGTTTTCATACTATGACCAGGCTCAACAGTTGTACCTTTACAGTGGCTACATTCGTCGTCCATGTCCAATGTTAGTTCGTGCTCAACTCCAAAGACCGCTTGTTCAAAACTAAGCGTTAGATTGGTCTCAACGTCGCGACCGCGCTTTGGGCCACGCTGCTGTTGCTGGCCGCCGCCAAAAAATTGACCAAATATATCGCCGAGGCCACCATCACCGAAGTCAAAATGAACATTTTGACCACCGAAACCTTCAAATGGATTGCCGCCGCCATAACCACCGCCATTGCCACCAACACCAGCATGACCAAATTGATCGTAGCGTTGACGTTTTTGCTGGTCTTTTAGGACTTCGTAGGCCTCGTTAATTTCCTTAAACTTTGTTTCATCACCACCTTCTTTATCAGGGTGATGTTGAACCGCAGCCTTACGGAAGGCCTTTTTTATTTCATCGGCTGACGCGCCTTTATCGACACCCAGCACTTCATAGTAATCACGTTTACTCATCTACTATTCATTGTATAAAACTAGCACTCGATATACAAGAGTGCTAGACATGTATTTATCTATCAAATCCCAGACGAATCCAGTTGATTCACTATAATAGAGACTAGCAGCATAAGCCCATAGAGAGTCAACGAAGTGACAATCAAGGCTTTTACCTTTCCTCGTGGTTTTACCTGAACTAAATATAATATATCGAGTACAAGCATTGCTGGCCCTACTAATAAAACAAAGCTAAAAAAGAAAAGGCTAATAAAAATTGCAAATATACCGATGCGCGGATCATTGGCCTGGATACCACCGCTAGCTACAATAATAAGCCACGTGCAAAAAAATATCAGCGGCATGCTGTAATGTATAATATTGAGCACAAGCGTCCATACGGCAAGCTTGCTCCACTTTTTCGGCACAGCTGATAGTGGAGGCAAGTTTAGATCTTGCGTATCATTTATATGATTAGATTCTGGATTCATAGGCTTAGTTTAAGCGATTAAAAATTCTTGCGAATGTTACTAAAGCTGAAATCCCAATCCGCATCAGTCTTTTTATGCGGGTTGAATATGTTCTGCGGATCGTACAGTTGCTTGATTTCTTTCATATAGCCCAGCACGTTCGGGCTGTACATTTCTTTCAGCCATGGGCCACGGATCATTCCGTCATTATGTTCACCGGAAACAGAACCGCCGTAGCTAATCACGAGGTCGTTCACTTCTTTCATGGCCGGCTCTAATTTGGCGCGTTCTTTCGGATCTTCGATTTTCATCAGCGGAATCACGTGGAAGTTACCGTCACCCATATGGCCGGCGATTGTTGCCAATAGATTATACTTTTTGATAATCACGCGAAGCTTTGGCAAGAATTCAGTCAAGCGGGCAGGTGGCACCACGAAGTCATCGATGAATGGTGCAGTGTGCTTATCTTTAACTTTACTACGTAGCAGGTTAAAGCTTTCACGGCGCATCAACCAGAATTTGCGTGATTTAGCTTCGGTTTCATCCTCTTCCATGTAAGTAAAGTTATACTTTTCTAAGTCAAGTCGTGTTTCATGAATTTTATGTTTTACTTCATCCACACTCTCGCCGGTAAACTCAATCAAGAGGATTAGCTGGGGCACACCCTTGATAAGCACCAAGCCATCAGGAATGAGTTGCAGTGCTAATTTCACCCAGCACCAAAAACCAAGCTTCTTAATAAACGCAAAGAAGAATTTAAAGCTTAGCCATAGTGTATTATCGTCAAAACTTTCAAACGTCGCCGGCTTATGTGCAAGCACCGCAGGAATAACTTCACCCAGCTGATTAATGTCACGCATGTAACAGACCAGTGTGCCTGAGTGAGCCGGCTTCGTAACAAGATTAACCTTTACGTCGGTCGTAATTCCAAGTGTTCCCTGTGCCCCGACAAATAGTTTTGTCAGATCAAAGATACCAGTGTCGCGATTCCAAATATTCCATAGATGGTAGCCAGTCGAATCCTTGCTGACTTTTGGTGCAGCCGCTAGGATTTCATCATAATTCTTATCAAGTAGCTCAAACGTCTGACGGTATAAATTACCTTCAAAATCATCCTGGCCCATTTTAGCGTTCAGTTCGTCACGGTTAAGCGGCTTGATGACATATTCGTTGCCGTCGCTTAATACCATACTCAGTTCGGTTACGAAGTTATCGGTCTTGCCATACTGTAGTGACTTTTCACCACCAGAGTTGTTGCTGACCATACCGCCAACAGATGCCAGATCACGACTAGCTGGGTAACTTGGCAAAATACTCCCCTGCTCGATAGTTTTGAGATCAAAATCTTTAAACATCATACCCGGCTGCACATGGGCAGTTGTTGGTGTCACTTCATGAAGTGTGTTCATATGCTTGCTAATATCAAGCACGATCGACTGACCGATTGCACCACCCGACATATCAGTTCCACGAGAGCGCGGTGTAATGTTTAGATCGGGGTATTCGGCCCTATGTTGATTAACAAAATTAACAGCTGCCTTGATGTCATCGGCATCTTTTGGAAAGCCAACTACCTGTGGTCGAAGCTCAAATAAGCTAGCATCGTGGCTGTAAAAATCGAGTGTCGCATCGGTCGTATCGACCTCGCCTTTAAAAATCTTTGAAAGTTCTGCTTGTAAATCCATACGCTCTACTGTACCTTTTTCAAGAGGTAAGCACAAGCGGAGTGTTATACTACCAAGCATGAAACTCTTTATTCGACGCATCGGCGGCGTACTCGGCACACTGCGAGCTGAATATCGTCAAATTATTAACCGCTATTTTGGAAAAATTGAACGCTTTGAAGGTAATGCCCGAGAAATTTGTGAGCAGATTGTTGATAAGTTATGGGAAGGTGATTTTTACCGCACCAGCCTCGGACACTTTGACTTCTTTTGGATGCGTGACTTCGGTACCGTTTGTGATTCACTCGTACGACTTGGGCACAGTGAGCGCGTGTATCATACCCTCAATTGGGCGATGCGCCACTACCAACGAGCGGGTGACGTCACTTTATGTATTGATAAAGCCGGCAACACCTTTAATGCACCTGCTCACAAGAGCATCGATGCCCTGCCATGGTTGCTACACTGCCTTGTTGTTAGCAACTACCAACTAAGCTTAGCCGAACGCGCTTTCTTGCAGCGTCAACTGGAAAAATATAGTAAAACCTTTATTGACCCTACAACAGGCGACATTATTAAAGCCCGCTATGCAGAAATGCGTGACGCCGTCTACTACGACCGCAGCGCGTACTCTGTCGCACTCGTAGCACGCTTGGCACATTGTGTCCCAAAGCTAGGCCTAACAACATTTACGTTTCACACCTCCCACTACCAAACCGACTTACGTGAAAACTATTGGAACGGTCAGTACTTTAAGGCCGATCGCCGATCATCTGCGTATAGCTCGGAATGTGCACTTATGCCGTTCTTCCTCGGTATCATTGACGATGCCGATATGATGAATGCAACATTTGATTATATTACCGAACACGGTTTTTCGGCAGTTGCACCGCTGCAATACTGCCCCGAATCAACCGACTTCCATTTCCGTGTCGGCATGGGTCGGTTTTTTATGCCTAACTATACGGGCACATCAATTTGGACATGGCATGCCACCTTTTACCTCCACTTATTGAAACGTCAGGGACGACCTGAATACACTAGCGAATATGCTAAATTCAGCTCACTTATCGAACACCACGGCAGTTACCCAGAGCTACTCAATGCCGATGGCTCATGGTACACGGCACCGTTTTATAAAAGTGATCCAGGCATGGTCTGGGCCGCATTATATCTAGAGCTTCCAGCGCCAACGGCCTAACTTTCATTAAAAGTAAAAAGAACCGCGCTAGCGGCTCTTTTTACTATGTGACAAAAACGAACTACTTCTTGTCTTTGTCGTCGACGACTTCGCCTTCAACTGGCTCGTCTTTTTTATCGTCAGACTTTTCGTCTGTGTTTTCAGATTCGTCTTTGGCCGCAGCTTCGTATAGCTTGGCTCCGATAGTTTGAATCTTTTCAAGCAATTCTTTACCTGCAGTTTCTAATTCCTCTTTGTCATTAGAATCTTTGTGCTTCTTGGCCTCTTCGACAGCATCGGCGATAACTTTTTTATCTTCGTCACTAATCTTGTCTTTGTATTCATTTGGCATTTTTTCAGCCTGGTAAATAGCGTTCTCTAGGGTGTTACGCGCATCGACAGCTTCACGTTTTTTCTTGTCTTCTTCAGCATGAGCTTCAGCTTCTTTGGCTGCTTTTTCGATGTCTTCCTTTGAAAGATTACCGCTGTCAGAAATGGTAATTTTCTGCTCTTTACCAGTGCCCTTGTCCTTGGCTGTCACATTCAAAATACCGTTAGCATCAAGATCGAAGGTAACTTCAATTTGCGGAACACCACGTGGCGCTGGCGCAATACCGTCAAGTGTAAAGCGGCCAAGTGATTTGTTATCAGATGACATTTCACGCTCACCCTGCAATACATGAATTTCAACTTGCGGCTGATTATCAGCAGCGGTTGAGAATGTTTCAGACTTACTAGTTGGAATCGTACTGTTACGATCAATAAGTTTCGTCGTTACACCACCCATAGTTTCAATACCGAGTGAAAGAGGGGTTACGTCGAGGAGCAATACGTCCTTAACATCACCAGCAAGCACACCACCCTGAATAGCGGCGCCGACGGCAACAACTTCGTCTGGGTTCACACCCTTGAGCGGCTCTTTACCAAAGATAGCTTTTACCTTTTCAACAACTGCAGGCATACGAGTCATACCACCGACAAGAACGATTTCATCAATACCGCCGGCTTTAACATCGGCATCTTTCAACGCCTTTTCAACTGGTTCAGCAAGACGATCGATCAAATCAGCAACCAACTCTTCAAGCTTGCTACGAGTAAGCTTGTATTCGAAATGCTTTGGACCATCAGCATCAGCTGTAAGGAATGGTAAGTTGATTTCGTATTCAGTTGTAGATGACAATTCCTTCTTCGCTTTTTCAGCTTCGTCTTTTAGACGTTGCATGGCAGCCTTGTCAGATTTTAGATCGATACCTTCTTGGTTCTTAAAGACATCAAGGAAGTGGTTAACGATACGGTTATCGAAGTCTTCACCGCCAAGGTGTGTATCACCATTGGTTGAACGAACTTCAAACACACCGTCACCAAGATCAAGGATAGAGACGTCGAACGTACCACCACCTAGGTCAAAGACAGCGATCTTTTCGTCTTTTTTACTATCGAGACCATACGCAAGTGCCGCAGCAGTTGGCTCGTTAATAATACGCTTTACTTCAAGACCAGCAATCTTACCGGCATCTTTAGTTGCCTGGCGCTGTGAGTCATCGAAATACGCAGGAACGGTAATAACCGCTTCGGTGACTTTTTCGCCTAGGAATGCTTCGGCGTCTGCCTTGATCTTTGAAAGAATCATAGCCGATACTTCTTCTGGTGAGTAATCCTTGTCGCCCATCTTTACCGCAACACCACCGTCCTTTTTGACGATTTCGTATGGCATGATGTCGTGATCTTTTTGGACTTCTTTGTCGCTGAACTTGCGACCAATCAAACGCTTCACACCGTAGATAGTGTTTTTAGCATTAGTCACACGCTGACGCTGTGCAACCTGACCCACTAAACGTTCGCCGCTTTTATTAATAGCGACGACTGATGGCGTTGTGCGGTTACCTTCAGCGTTTGCAATTACTTCTGGCTTGCCAGCTACCATGTACGCAAACGCGCTGTTGGTAGTTCCAAGGTCAATTCCGATAATTTTACCCATAGATGTTTCCTCCATTTGTTCTATATATCAAATTCGTATGTTCTTATTTTAGCACTCAACTCATGAGATTGCCAATATCTTGATTGTAAATAATTAGCTTTTCTCTCCTCTC
>DASVHL010000086.1:0-9758 GCA_036382575.1 Saccharimonadales bacterium (SeqCode)
AGGAAAGAGGGATCAAAATACATTATGTCAAGTAATAGTATTTACAATCTAATGTAAATATGATATAATGTAAATAAATTCAATAATTACCTTGGCGTGTGGAGCGTAACAAGGGAGGAGAATGCGAGATGAAGAAATTAATTGCCGCTGTAAAGCGCGCACCAAAATCAGCTGCATTGGTTTCAATGCTAGCTGCAGCAATCGTCGTTCCGGCTGCCCTATTTGCATGGGGACCAGATCGTCCAACGTATACATATGACAGCCCAGCTGATCATGTAACGTTTAACTCGATGACCGGAACAGAAAACTATGGCGACGAACGTAACTTCGTTCGTATCAAAGAAGCAAGTGCACCAAACAGCACTTACGCCGATGATATCGCTATGCAACCAGGTAAAGAATACTCAGTTATGGTATTCTTCCACAACAACGCAAAGACCAGCCTAAACACGGCTGAGAACAACTACAAAGGTATCGCAAAGAACACCAAGATGCGCGTTCAGATGCCTGCAACTGTAAAAGCTGGTGAAAAAGCTCGTATTACAGGCTTCATCAGCGCTGACAACGCTCAGCCACAAGAAGTTTGGGACGAAGCTTACGGATCAGTAAGTAACAACGTTGCCCTACGTTACGTAAAAGATTCAGCTGTTATCTCTAGTAACGGTGCGGTAGACGGTCAAAAACTACCTGAAACACTTTACACTACTGGTGCTGCACTTGGTTATGATGGCCTAGATGGTAATCTACCTGGCTGTAACCAATACGCTGGTTACGTCGTGTTCAAGGTTAAAGTTGATCAGCCTAACTTTGAAGTTGAAAAAACTGTTAGCCTAAAGGGCAAGAACGACTACAAAGAATCAGTTACAACTACTGCTGGTAGCGAAGTTGAATACAAGATTCACTACAAGAACACTGGTACAACTGAACAAAAAGATGTTGTCATCAAAGATGTACTTCCAGCTGGTGTAAGCTACGTTGCTGGTACCACACAGGTATCAAACGGTGCTTCTAACTTCCAGTGGAAGCCAACAACTGATAACGAAGTTACCAAGCGCGGTATCAATGTAGGTAACTACGCCGCTGGCGCTGGTGCATACGTTAAATTCACTGCCAAGGTAGCTGACAACGCTAACCTAGCAAAGTGTGGTGTTAATACCCTCACTAACAAAGCAACCGCTGAAACTAACAACGGTAACAAGAGCGACACCGCTGATGTTATGGTAACTAAGACTTGTGTTCCTGGTACACCTGAAACACCAACCACTCCAACAACTCCTACCGAGTTGCCAAAGACTGGTGCATCAGACAGCATCCTCGGCCTATTCGGTCTTGGTTCAGTCGTCGCAGCTGCTAGCTACTACGTCGCTAGTCGTCGTCAAAGCTAATTCTGAGACTGACCGCTCCACCCTATTACTGACACTTCAGTCTTAGACGAAAACCACCCCTCCTACGCGATGGGGTGGTTTTTTGTTATACTATGTATATCTATGGCAAAGCAGAAGAAAAAACGCAACAAACAATACCAAGGCGCAGGCGCCAGTGTTACCCGTCCTGTCGTCACGCGCATTAGCGCAGCAAATCGTAACGCAGTGCAGCAATGGTGGTTTGAGAAAAAGCGTATCGCCAAGCCTGTTCTTATCGCCAGTGGCGTTGTCGTCCTGGTTATCTGGCTCGTCGTCGAGCTTGTCCGAATCGTTACCAACTAGTCAATTGGGTCTGGTGGCGGCGCGGTACTAAGTTTTTTGACTGGCAGGCGGAAGCCGAATGTTGCGCCCTTATTTAGCTCTGATTCAAATACCATCGAGCCACCGTGTTCGGTAATGACACGCTTAGCCAGGAATAGTCCAACACCAGTACCATCCGGTCGCTGTTTACGCGCATTAGTGGCGCGAAAGAACTTGGTGAATAGGTGTGACTGCTCTTCTTTTGGCACGCCCATACCTTCGTTATGGACCGTCAGAACCACATTATTATCTAGGACCTCGAGCCCAATGGTTATTGTCGAACGATCACTTGAATAATAAATGGCATTATCGATAAAGTTCATAATCACTTGGCGAATCTTACCTTCATCAATGTAGAGTAAGGGAAAGCGCGTTGGTTTTTTATAGCGCAGCTTAAGATCGTGCGCCTTTGCCGTTGTCATTAGACTGGATACTTCTTGCTCAGTAATATGCGCTAGGTCAACCTGGCGGCGATCAATCATAAACTTGCCCGTCTGTAGACGCGATACATTCAGAAAATCATTAATCAAATGCACCATGCGCTCGCTACTAATAAATGCCTCGCTAAGTAGATGATGCTGCGCATCACTAATCTTGCCAGCGTCACCTTCAAGCACCATACTGATGTACCCCTTGACGCTAGTTAATGGTGTGCGTAGCTGGTGAGACGCCATACTAACAAACTCGTCTTTCGCTTCATCAAGCTTTTGCAACTCTTCGTTACTCGCACGCAACTCTTTGGTTGCCTCATCAATCCGCTGCTGTAGATTTTCATTAAAATACTGGATTTGGTCAAAGCGAATAGCGTTCTGCACTGCCACAGCAAGCTCGTCAGAGGTGATACGAATCAAATCAATATCCCGCTGAGTATACTCGCTACCACTTGTTTTATACCCAAAGAAACAGTAGCCAACAACTTCACCAAACGTCTCTAAACGTGCGATCACCGCTACGTTCGCATGTTGCATCTTCTGGTGCAACCGTGCAGATTGACCATCAAGGACGTCAGCAACAATAATATCTGGCATCGTAGCAAGTAAATCAGCCGTCAATTGCACCGTCGATACCGATTTACCAACACTAATATGGCGTGCCGTCGTTTTATCGTTACCACCCAGCAAGAACATAGTTATGTAATCTGATTTCAGTGCATCCTGCAAGATTGCCATCGAACTATGCGCCACTTCATCAGTATCCGTCGAGCGAACCAAAACAGATGTCATTCGATCAAGAACGTCTTTTGTTTCATAGGTATCCTGATGAAACAAGACGCCAGTAATATGATTAAAGAACCGACGCAAAGGCTGAACAAACAAAATAAATATACCGACTACTAATGTCGAAACAGCAATTTGCGTAAAATTAGGTGTTACGCCGCTGATCACAAACGACAGCGCTACGGCCACAAGTCCATATAATGTGCCAGCAAATGTCAGTAGCATTAAATACGCAACAAAGCGGGCGATAATTAAGCGGATATCAAACAAGCGATATCGGGCGATACCGTAGAAGAAGCTTATAGTAAAAATCAAAATAATTAGTGGTGACAGCAGCAAAAATGCCGTGCTGTGAAACGCCACAACAACCAAAAAGTTAAAGGTAATCAACAGTGAGAATGTCAAAGTTATACCAATCAGTGCATGGTACACATGGCGCTTAGCCACACCCTTTAGATGCCGGTACTTAGCGACTAATGCAGCAATGCTCGTCACCAACGTGCCAATCACAAATGGCATAAATAGCGCCATAGCCGGACCAGGTACTGGCTGAGCCCCGCCATCAACGTAGTCAAGTCGAGTAAATAGCCACGGACTTAGTGCGATCAAAGAAACACCAATACCAACTGGAACTATAAATTTTGCGAGTGATTTAAAGCGTGGTTTTCCATCGGGAAAAACATTGGCAAGAAGCACAAGTGCGAGTGACATAATCGCCGCAGTCGCCAGCGTCAGTCGCACCCAGATTAATTGGTCAAATCCAAATGGATGTAATGAAATATAGTTCACTGTTTCCCAGAGAGCAATTGATAATGCTAATATTGCAAATTGCCGGTTAACAACGCGTTGAGCATTCTTGACTAGCACAATGGTCGCGAGCGCAACATTGGCAAGCACAGACAATAACAATATAATAAGCTCAAGCATTATATTTATCATACGATGTTATAGTAAAACTACAAAGAAGAAATATGAAACCGCACCCATCTCCTATCATCATCGACATTCTCGACTACGCCCGACTCGCACCATCTGTCCATAATACACAGCCTTGGTCATTTACTGCCGAAGGGATGTCGATCACTCTTTTAGTCAATAAAGCTCGCCTGTTAGTAGACGGTGATCCAACTGGACGCGAACTGTGGATTAGCCTGGGGGTCTGCCTAGAAACACTCATTACCGCCGCACAGGCTCTCGGCCACAAGGCAGTTATTACAGAGCAGCAGACTGATACTACTGAACAACCAATTGCAGTAGTGACGATCACTCCCGGCGTCCAGCCGCGTCAACAGCAGTTAATTAATCTTGTAACACAGCGTCACTCATATCGTGGACCTATGCAACCAATATCACTGCCCGGCTCGCTTCTTGCCACCTGCCGAGATGCAGCCAAGGATTTATCAGGCATTTCTATTCATTTAACTGACGCCCGGTCTGACATCGAGGCGATCGCAGACCTAACATATAAGGGTATGCGCTTAGCACTCAGCAGCCCCGCATTTCGTCACGAGCTGGCCGACTTAATTAACTATAATTGGTCAAAAGCACGTGTTGGCATGCACGGGTTCGTGCTTAATCGTCGTGCTCTCGGATCAGTATGGGAAAAATGGTCAATAAAACTTGGCCTTGATATCCGCAAAAAAGCCTTGGCTGATCGTATAAAAATTAGTAATGCCTCTGGATTATTATTCATCGCAACAGAAGGTGATGTGCCGCGCTACTGGCTAGCAGCAGGCCGAGCGTATTACCAAACCTGTCTTGTTATTACCAAAGTAGGGTTGGCACACTCTACGATAGCCGCCCCTGTTGAGGCGGCTAGTTTTCATGAAGACGTTGAACGACTACTACACACTCCTCATCGCATCCAAACAATGATTCGCGTCGGTAAAGCGGCACATCAGCAGAGAAAATTCTCACCTCGTCTCACGGTCGAAGAACTACTCACATAGCGTCAAGCGCGCGTTGCAGCTGCTTGGTGTGACGGCGATGGGCTTGGCGGTGACCGAATGAAACAATGTCAGTGCGTAGCTGTTTATCAAGTGAAATAAGTGTGCGGCCACTGCGTAATTTCTCACCTAGTGCCAACTGTCGCACCGCATATGCCGCAACAACACCAGACATTAATGCTGTTCCACCTAGCTGTGGCTGAGTCACTAGTTTTGTACCAATCTTTAGTAGCGATTGCTGCATGCGAAGCGAGGCGTTTTTTGAACCAACGATCGATGTGGCATATTTTAACCACTCACGCTTACTGACTTCTTTTGTCAGTAAGTCTTCTAGCCCGTCAACAAGGCCATGGAAGAGCGGCAGGTTCGGATCAAGATCGAAACGCTCAACATCAAGTAATACGTCGTCGCCTAAATCGGTGGCCATAATGACCGGCAAACCTCGCTTACGCGCTTCAACACGCAACAAAATCTTTAATTTCAAATCATCAATTTCATCCACGACTGCATTAAGTGGCCATGGCGCTTCAAAAAATTTCGCAACTGTATCAGTGGTAATATTTTCGCTGAACCGTTCAATCATCATATACGGATTCATTTCGTATAATTTGCGCGCGACAACCATCGATTTGGAATTACCGATATCAGCGACGCCAGCCACAATACGATTAAGATTTGAGGCGCTAATCACTGCACCGTCTGCAACCTTTAGCTTCTGTGAACCACCAGTAATAGCCAGCGCAAGCGCAACATTACTCCCAACACTCATGCCAGCACACCCAACAGCGAAATCCGCATATCTCGCCTGCTCTTCGGCGGTAATTAAATCTTTATTACGAATCGTGCGTGACTCGAGGAATAGATCTTTTTCCAGCACATGCACCAGATTGCCGTTCCAAGGATAAAATACCCACGACCCAAGTTGCCACGCAGGATCACCTGCGTATTTCTTTTCAAGGTACTCGACAAGTGATTGTTGTTTCACTTCTAGACTTGCTTGGTATAGCTGCGGCTGTCGGCTAACAATGAGTTCTGCATATTGTTCGTCATAATTATCAATAATTTTTCGAATAACATTATCCTTAATCAGCTGGTCAAATTGTGCAGCGGCACCAGGCTGGCTCATGTCAATTACTATTGGTTGCCACGCATCAGAATCAGCTACTGTTAATTTGGCAGCACGGCGTAACGTCTCCGGCCATTCAGATGCATGATCAGTGACTGCTAGTTTTCCTTGTCCCATTACGACTCCTTCTTCACCCAACGATGTTTAACGCCAGTAGCAAAATAATCAGGATGACCAAAGGCCACCAAGCGAACATGCGGACGTGCCTTGTCGCCGATTGCACTATAAAGTTTTCGATATTCGGCATTTAGTTTTTTCAAATGCTCGACAACGACCTCATTAATAAGCGTTTGCTGCTCGTCGTTGATAATGCATTTATCCGCTAACTCAACTGTAATCTCAAAATATTGATCCATATCAGAATGATTTTTTGTGGCCATCGTAAAGCGCCCAGTCGTCCAATCACGTAGTCGTGGATCGATCAGTGCAGCCTTGATATTTTCTGGATAAATATTAACGGCATAAATCGTCACCGAAAAATCTTTGCGGCCATTAAGGTAGACAAAGGGTTTTTGCCAATGACTAATATCCACATTATATTCAGCGGCAAGTGCCTCGAATCTGTCTTTAATTGGCGCAATCACAGCATCGTACTCTAGAACACCACCGGTGTCTTTGATGTTGTACCGCACCAAGGGAATACCGGCTTTACTTGAAAATACCAATTCACCATTAATTGCTTCAAAATGACGTGCGGCTGGTTCATATTGCACAATCGATGGCAAGATATCAGTACCAAAAACTTCTTTGCATAGTTCAGGATCATCGTTATAAATACGCCGAACCAAAATAGATACTGGTGTTTCGTGACCTAACATACCCGCATCGGCACTTCCGAAAATATTGATTGCATCGTGATACGGATCATCAGAATGAATCATATCTAGGATATAATCACGCCACTCTTCACTAAAGGCTTCACCTGCCATTAGCAGCCGCGTCTTTGTATTTTCCCAATCAATTCCTGCCGCTTTACCTTGCTCGATAATATCTTTTACGAATGGTGGGTAACCAGTAATAACCACTTGATCATATAAATGGGCAAGGTTTTTAATTGCGTTGACTGCTTCAGCTTTTTCGAGTCCCGGCGTTACAACGTTCACTGGATTGCCTTTATCTATGTAACCAAGCGAAGAAGTCGTCGTGAATGATCCTGCAATCCATGTACCCATCGAAAAACAGATGACAAGCAAGGTGCTTTTTTCATTCATCTTAAAAATATGATCGTAAATGCGCGTATGCATATCAGTGCCATCGTGATCCTGAGCAGCGCCTCGGGGCCAAAAAAACGGCTCACCAGAGGAGCCGGAACTTACCGAAATAATGCGGTTGTGAAACAAGTTACCGTCAAGACATAAATCAGGTAGCGGATACTGTCGTAAGTAGTCCTTCTTATCCATCAATGGAACATGTTGCTTAAAATCAACATAGGTTTTAATCGAATTAGTGTCCACCTCAGCTTGGGCTAAAAAGTCCTTGTACGCCGGGACGCGTGCGGCAGCCGTATGAAAGAGCTCGAGCGCCATCGCTTCGCCATTAATCGTTGGTGTATCAGTTAATGTGTCTTGAATCGACTGCGGTGCGCTACTCATAAAAGTGTCTCAGTTCCTTTTTACTTTACACTATATAGCAAGCACCACCGTTTGCCTATAGAATTGAGTCGTCCCTTTCCCTATAGGTAAGCGTAGTGATACTATTAGAGATATAAAAGATAACCATAGGCCCAATATTCCATGACAAAAATAGCAATCATCGAAGACGACACCGTCATTAACCAAATGTACCGCATGAAATTTGAGGCGGATGGATTTGAGGTGCAGCTAGCCGACAATGGCAAGCGTGGAGTTGCTATGGTTGAATCATTTCAGCCAGATGTTATCTTGCTTGATCTTCAAATGCCAGAAATGGACGGCGCCGAGGCACTCGCTGAAATTCGCAGTCATGATTGGGGTAAGACGATTCCTGTTATTATCCTCACCAACCTAGGTGAAGAAGAAGCTCCAAAAACACTTCGCACGCTCGGTATTCACAGCTACATCGTTAAAGCTGATCTAACACCGAGCCAGGTTGTTGGTCGTGCTAAAGAAGCCCTTGGCATTAAATAATCTTATTTTTTAGCTTCTGCAATTCGTGTTGCAGCCTGAATGACATTGTCGCAAAGTGCGGCAATCGTTAGCGGACCGACACCACCCTTAGCGGGTGTGATGGTCACGTCATCACGTTCGCGAAGGCTTGGCTCGACGTCACCCACAATAACACCATCTTCACTGGCGGTGCCAGCATCCACAACTGTTGCACCAATCTGAATCATGTCGCTTTTTATCAGGCCAGGCACACCTGTCGCAGTCACAACAACATCACTTTGCCTGAGCACTGCACCAACATCTTCAGTATTGATATCTGCGATTGTTACGTTATAGCCACTCGCCTGCCACATTTTTGCAAGCGGTGCGCCAACCAGTCGCCCCTGGCCAACAATGGCAATTGCCTTGTCGCGTAAATCAATTCCATAACCAGATAATAGCCAATTGATTGCGGTTGCGGTCGCACTATCGTAGTTTGCTGCTTGGCCTAACCCGTCAACATCTTTTTCAGGGGCAATCGCATCGACAATTACATCAGTCATAGCGGGATCGGCAAGCGGTAACTGAACGATAATGCCATGCACAAGCGGATCGGCATTTAATCGCTTGATTGTTGACGGCATATCAACCTCGTTTAATGTTTCAACGACAGTTTCGACTAGAATCTCTTCGCCGTAGCGCTGCTTCATACGAACGTACGTATCGATCACTGACGAGCTTGCCATGCTTTTGATAATCACCAAACGTGGAAAAACACGTGACGCCTGACGGAGTGCTCGCACCTGGCGAGCCTGTCGTTCTTGAATATAGCCGACTAATTCGGCACCATTTAGTAATTTTGTCATTACTGTCTATCTTACCATCGTGCTAAAATAAAGGCGAAGATTTAGATTAACCAGGAGAAGCTATGAACGCACTATCGTCATTCACCCACCTATTTGCAAACACCTCGTACGACAGCTATAGCGTCGATATGTCAAACACCGCCGCCTACGCAGTGCTCGGTAGCCTCCTTCTCTTTATGGCAATTAGTATTGTCGTTGTCTATGTGGTTATGGCATTTTTGCTATCACGGATATTCAAAAAAGCCGGGGTAGAGGGCTGGAAAGCATGGGTGCCGGTATATAACACCTGGATGACCTACGAACTTGGTGGACAAAAAGGCTGGTGGGCGCTTATTATGCTCGTACCGGTTGTCAATATCGTCGCCGCAGTATTCCTATACATTGCTATGTACCAGATTGGCCGTAAATTTGGCAAAGAAGACTATTTTGTCCTATGGGCTATTTTTCTTCCAATCGTTTGGTATGTATGGTTGGCATTTGATCAATCAACATGGCACGACACACCTGCAACGAAATTGTCGTAGATATTTACAAAACGACCTCTATTTGCTATAGTTTTTAGAGTTAATTATTTTAGTTAACCTAAATGTGGGCCAGTAGCTCAGCTGCCCAGGCGCTTGCCGCCGAATGAACCGTTAAGCACCGGTGCTCTAACCCAAGACCACACAGGACTTATATACATAGAGTGCACCTTCCGATCACACATCACATACGGGCCAGTAGCTCAGCTGGTTAGAGCACCTGCCTCTTAAGCAGGGTGTCGAGGGTTCAAGTCCCTCCTGGCCCTCCATAGAAAAAGACTTACCTTTTCTCCTC
>DASVHL010000087.1:0-12540 GCA_036382575.1 Saccharimonadales bacterium (SeqCode)
GGGGAGGAAACGCACCGTTCTCATGATAGAGATAGTGCAGCTTGCCCGCTTGGCTAACAACATGAAGCAACCGACCCTTCGTCTGAAATAAACGGCGGGCTGTTACTGTTCCGCGAATCGTTACTGTTTGTGTAGGCGCGCCTGGTGCCGAGCAGCTGGGACAGACGCTTCGTGCATGTGTGAATCCACACGTCGCACACGTCGTCCAGCGCAATCCATCCAGCAAGTGCAAAGGAAATACCTCGCGCTTGTCTTGTTCGAATACTGATTGCATATACCCAAGCACTTCATCAGGAAGCGTCTGTAGTGGCATGGCCGGCTTAGGATAAATGACGCTGTCATTCATAACCGTCAACCGCGCCAGAACACGTGCATCAAACTGCAGTCGTTTACCATTCTTTGGGCGGTGTACACCTCCGTAGGGGCCAACGTACAAAAGTGAATGAAGCAGCATAATAAAATATGCATACCAATCAGATTGTTCGTTATGTGGCCGATCAAGTGTCAGTGTCTTTGTGTCACAACGTAGTGGATCGACGAATCGATTCGTGAACGTGTGACACTGAAACCGTCCGAACTGCATACTATCTGCATCGACAATCCGTATCGCCTTGTCGTTAACAAGAACGTTCAGATCATTAAAGTCACCTATCACTACACGCTGAGCGTGAAGTGCAGCAACGGTCTGATGCAATTGGCGAAATATCGCAACGACTTGATTAGCGTCAATACCGCCTATTTCGCGGTATTGACGGTCACTTAGTCGCATTAAGACTTCCATCCCATCGACATAGGGCATTGTATAGCCAATTACTTTATCGCCTGTTGTGTTATAGGCGAGTGTAGTTGGCGCAACAACTTCTGATGGCATGCGACCCGGAAAAGCAGGCAATTTAAATTGATGTTCAGTAATACGAGCCTTTGCTCCCAATTGTGCAGCCACATTTCCAATATAATCTGGATCTGATGGTTGCTTGTAGAGCTTGAGCACGGTCGTGGCATCGAGCTTAAAAATATCAGCCTCTCCGCCTTTGCCAATCGCCATGTCAGACTGTAGGCGAACATGGCGACCATTTAATATGACGCTTGTCATGTCTCCTCCTTGTCAGTTACTGCCTGGCGCCGTCCAACGATCATTGTTGTGTCATCACTTAAAAGCCCTGGATGTGGCTGAGCAACTGGCCAATCACGACCAATCAGTTTTAATTGCCTAGATATCAATTCGGGATTACTCCCAAAATAGCGATCATTCTGCCAAAACTGATCAATCGGACCAACCAATGTAGTTAATCCAGGTAGCGGCTGTTGACTGTTCTTCATGACATCATCGATGCCATCTGTTGCAATCAAAAACGATTCCAGTTGGTCAATTGGAACTTCCCAGATCGGCTCAAGCCGCACACTACTAGGATCAATCACCAGCTCATCTAAGAGCAGGCTATAACCCAGATATGGTGGCATGTTGCCTTCAAATGGTCCAATCTCTAGCGGTTGCCCATTGATAAGGATCGTTCCGTCACCAAGCGCAAAAAACGTCGCCTTTTGATCATCAATTACCACGCCGAGTAGTGTAAATAGAAAATGAGATTCGATAACCTTTCGATAATCATCACCCATGGCTTGCGCCAATCCATCTAATTGCGTCAGCATGTGTTGCTGGATACGCTGCCAGCGAATGATCCGGTCGGACCGGTACTCTTTTCGCAAGCACGCACCTGCAATTTGCACACCTAGCCTAGCGCCCACATCACTATGTGCGCCACTCCCGCAGCCGTCAGCCACAATCCCGATTGTTATGTCGTCAAACCGCCAGATAGACCAACTATCTTGGTTATTTTTTGGCACCAACCGGTGATCACGACCGATCATACTGCCACCAGCAAGCTGGTATCGTGCAGTCATATATATCACCTCTTTTAATCGTGTAATTCCTAGTTGTTAAGCGTCAAGCAACTTTTCGCGTTGCTTATTTCGCCGTGCCTCAACCTTACGGGAGACCTCAATCGTTACGGATGTAGTGATTGATAGTGTTATATTAACACTAACTAAAATGTATTGTCTATAGTAAGTGTAAATATTACAATAATATACACGCGCTAACAGATCAGTACTGTATTTAAATCTAAAGTGGTTTTCGAGCGAATAAAAGCGTGTTAGTAACTGGCTGCGGCTCTAGTTCAAGTTGCCCATCAGCTGTCTTCGTATAGACTTTTCCTGCCGGCTCAAAGCGATTTTCAATGAGCCATGGATTTTGTTTTGCCTGTGAAGTTGACTCAATTTCGAATCCAGTCTGCTGTAATAACTCAACCCACTCTTGGTGTTCGAAAAAACAAAAACGTTCATGCATTTCACTGTGCCAGCTATCGATATAATCTTTTTTGGCCAAAAAATCACACAAATCTGCTCGACGGAGCACGGCATACTCTTTAGCATCTATCACTTCATAGTCGTAAGAAATCTGATCACTTTCGTTCGCTCGGAAATCCTTTACGAAACGGCGAAACCGAGCTTTAGTCGACAGTCCTGACAAAAACTCTTGCAACTTTTCTTCTGGAATGTCCGGATATACATCCTCTGGATTCTCGCCATCCGTCTCATTTAATAGTGCATATACAAGAGTATCTTTGTCATCCGGTGCGACAACGTCATAATTAATATATATGCCACCCGGTGCAAGCATGTCGTACATACGTTTCACAAATGCAAGCAATTGATCACGACCAAGATACGATTCAATCTCATGCGTTAACGCCATCGTAATAATTGTATTTAGTGTATTATGCGCAAAAAATGAGCTACGCATAATATTACGCTGATAAAAGAACATATTTGCATTACCAAATTCACCCGCACTCTTGCGCTGTTCACAAATCTGATACAACGGACGTGCCGCCTCGACGCCGTAAAAATCTGATTCAAATAAAGCTGGCTGTTGCGAAAGCAATTTCAGTGTTTCACCTGTCGCACATCCCACATCTAGAATACGACCTGGTTCAACCTCAGATGCAAACTCACCCACCTTGCGCCATGCACCATTTTCAAAAGCGCGCCGATATGTCTGATAATCACGCGATACAGTAATATCACCATCATCCGATGATATTAATGGATCCTGAAATACTTCTACGATGTGATCACCCAATCCATAACGCTCAAAATGATCAAAACATACAGGATGAAGATCGTCGCGCACAATTGTATTTGATCGCCAATCCGCTCCGCTTGAAATAATTTCCTCTACGACATTCCATGGACGCGGACCACGCAATGACCCGGTCGCTTCATCTAGCTCTGCTGTAGCTACTGTGTATCCCATAGCACGATACTGCTCTGTTACAGCAGGTGTCGAGCATACGACAAGTGTATCGGTAGGATTCATGGCAGTGCGACCACGACTCTGTAAACGTACCTCTTCTATTAAGTAATGCGCAAAATCTGGCTTTTCGGTCATGTTGCTAATCCGATACACCTGAGATGGTATCTTTTCGGACGCAGCAACTGACTCAATCATGCCCAAGCGCCTGCTACCCGATACCGGGTTACGCTGAGTACCTCCATGATTAGCACTCGTTACTGCCCAGACAACTTCAGCACGACGATCAACTGCATCCGCATCTTCGTACCACTGCGTATTCTGTGTTAATAACTTTTGTAAATAATCAATCTGAAAACGAGTTACGGCCTGATGCCTACCTGGGATTAAAATATAGCGATAGGTCATACGACCTGCTCATTTTTTATAAGTAATGGCGCAGCAAATTCAGCCTGTTGGCGCAACTCGGCACCACTAAACCGTTGACGTCCAGGCAGTTCAACCCATTGCCCGTTGTCTGGCGACTGATCGATTGCATCCGGATAAATAATACGGCGCCAATGCAGCTTATCTCGAATATCCGTTGCATCGTTTGGATTAACGCGTGAATAGTGTGTAATGCTGCAGTTACGAATCGTATAGGCAGGATCACGATCAAGCGCCTCCCATTGCTCGGGTAGCATTCGCTCAATACCATATCGAGCGACGTTAATAAAATCACCGTGCGACACAACAATCACGCGCTTTCCTGACTGTTCACGGTGTAATGTACCTTGAAAATCACGGAAGCGATTATAAACATCTGGCATACTTTCACCGCCATCAAAACGCACATACCATGGAGTTGCCTCGTGCAATTTACTAGTCAATGGAAATTGTTTACGCTGCTCGGCACGAGCAACGGTCCCATAGACACCCCAACTGCGTTCTACAACGCGGTCATCAACCGTCCACTCATCACAATCATCACCGCCAATATATGCAGCCGTTTCCCGTGTTCGTAAAAATGGTGACAAATAGCGACCATCGAATGATGAAACTCCACCTAATTCTTTATCTATAAAGATCTTGGCAAGCTTTGCCTGAGAGATACCAAGTGATGACAATCGCTGTTGCCAGTCTGGCCTGTCATTGACGGCCATAATAATTTCTGTAGATGGCTGAGGCTCGTGACCCTTCTGGACAATATTAGCCTCTGATTGACCATGGCGAACAAATACAAGATCTATTGGCATTGGCATGTGGTGGTCTCCTGTCTATTTCTACTCATAGTATACATGATCGATACTATTTGCAAATAGTGTTGACTATACACTAACTATACTGTACGCTAATGATAGTTAGTGTATAACTTACACTTAAATAAATGAGGAGTTCCAATATGAACACACATGAAGCATATACACCATTGACTGATCACACTATTCCAGAAACACATCTTAGTCGCGGATTAGACTTTTACAAACTAACCATGGGGAATGTTGCCTATGAAAAACACCCCGAAGCACAGGTGACGTTCACCTTAAAAAACCGGCGCGCCGAGCAGCCATTGACTGAATTTGTGACACCCAAGGCCCTAGCGGAGCGATTAGAATCATTACGACAACGAGGTTTTCAACCTGAGGAGATCGCCTACTTTGCGGGGCTTGAAGCGCAGACTGGTGAAGCTAGGTTTACTCCAGACTATCTCGATCACCTTGCCTCACTCACCTTGCCTACTATCGATATTGCTACCGATCCAATAACAAATGAGTTACAAGTTCAGAGTACAGGAGACTGGGCGGATGTAAGCCTGTGGGAAACGGTGGTGATGAGTGAAATAAACGAAGAGTACTTCGAGCAACTAATGCAAAGAAACAACCTGAAGCTTGATGATCTCTATGCCGAAGGAAATCGCCGACTCGACGCCAAGATCGCTCGTCTTAAGGCTCGTCCGGATATTAAACTCTCAGACTTTGGCACCCGACGACGCTTTAGCGCTGAGTGGCACGAACATGTTATTTCACGACTTGCTCTCGAATGTCCAGATAATTTCGTCGGTACAAGCAATCCGTGGTTTGCCTATAAATACGACCTAACTCCAATCGGTACATTTGCTCACGAAATGCCAATGGTGTATGCCGGTCTTGAAGATGCCGCTGGCGGCAATCCTCTTGATGGACATGCAACAATGCTACGCGACTGGCAAGATCATTACCAAGGCGATCTATCGATCGCCCTAACCGATACATTCGGTAGTGAGTTTTTCTTTGCCGACTTCACGCCCGAGCAGGCTCAAAAGTGGCGCGGCGTACGTCATGATTCTGGCGATCCATTTGCCTTCGGCGAACGTGTTATCGATTTTTACCAACAACTTGAAATTGATCCGGCAACTAAAACTATCATTTTTAGTGATGGTCTCGACATCGACATGATCGAGAAGCTAGCTGATCATTTTAGCGGACAGATTCAACTAATGTTTGGCTGGGGTACATCACTTACAAATGATCTTGGTTTGCCGTCTAATAACATCGTCATGAAAGCCACTCATGTAAACGGCGTTGATACCGTTAAGCTCAGCGATGATACTGGCAAGCACACCGGACCAGAGCAGCTCGTTCAACGCTACCAATCAGCCGTGGCAGATCGTATTGGTACGCAAGCAACGAAAGAACTTGTCTTACGATAAGAACGGTGAACGCAACCAATCTTGATGAAGATTAAACAGGTCGTTTAATATCCCATATCCATTGAGTAGCCATAAGGTTGTAATTACCACTAGCGTAGTAAGGACAATAAAAACTGCTTTAACGATCATCGATTGCTTTTTCAACCATTCGGTCCAACTATCGTATTTGCCACGGGCATGAGCAAGTAAGCGCTGCGCCCAAATATATTCAGTTGCTAAAAGCGCTAGGCCAGCAAAGACAATCAGCCAACCAGGACCAGGATATGGAATTGCCACAATACCAACTAGGACAATGATTGCCCCGAGTATTCCGACTCCCGCGCGTTTTGCTTGTTGCTTCGCTTTATTCATATCTTAATTGTACTCTAAGTTATATAAAGATTCATATGAGGTATCCCTAGCACGAATCATAACCCTGTCCTACCTAAACTAACGCATACTTTTGCCCCATTTTTACTGGTAGCGATTTCAGTCATTAAGTAGCTTTTCTAGCTCACTCTCATTAATGATATTCGTACCGTAGCTTTCAGCTTTTTTAAGCTTACTCGCACCGACTTTTCCGCCAGCAACAAGGTAGGTTGTGTCTTTAGCGACACTTGTCTGAAATATTCCGCCGCGTGCACGGATACGATCGGCAGCTTCATCACGACTCATCGTTTCGAGTGTACCGGTCACAACAAAACTATTACCAGCAAGTTTACCTGTTTTCTTTTGGAAATGTGGTTTAACTCCCACCTCCTCGAACTTAGCCAGAAGGGCGCTATTGTCCTCATCAGCAAACCAGGCTACAACAGATTCTGCGACCACCTTACCGATACCGTCGACTGATTCTAGTTGATCAATCGTTGCATGACTCAGTGCTTCAATAGATTCAAATTTACTTGCAAGATCAATTGCCGTCTGAGCACCAACATGACGAATGCCAAGACCTAAAATAAACTTTTCTAGTGGCGGTTCTTTTTTAGCAGCAATGGCGTTAATTAATTTATTTGCTGAAATCTCTGCAAAACGATCAAGTGACAGAAGCTGTTCTTTAGTGAGGAGATAAATATCCGCTAGATCTTTTACCAGACCTGCATCCACCAACGCCACCACGTTCTTTTCACCCAGCGTATCGATGTCTAGAGCCGACTTAGACGCATAGTATTCGACTGATCGTTTCAGCATCAAGTCACCACTCGTTCCTTTGACGCGGTAAACCACGTCACTGCCACTCCGCTCAAACTCAAGTTCAGGATACTGCTCTTTTAGTGCGACTTGGTAATCAAATGCCTTGGCATCTTTTGGTCGAAGTTCCGCAACCACACTTTCAACCTGCGGAATGATGTCACCTGCCTTGAAGATCACGACTGTGTCGCCAATACGAATATCTAAACGTGCGATTTCATCGGCATTATGAAGGCTCGCATGCTGCACTGTCGTACCCGCGACGGTCACTGGATCGAAGACAGCAACCGGTGTCGCCGCACCAGTTCGTCCGATACTAATAACAATATCTTTAACAATCGTCGTTGCTTGCTCAGCAGCGTACTTATAGGCGACCGCTCCACGTGGCTGTTTGCCCACCACGCCAAGTTCAGCAAACCGAGCGCGATCATTCACCTTCACGACGAGACCATCAGTATTAAACGGTAAGTCGTTACGCTTCTTATCCCAGGTGTCAACAAACTTCATAACATCGCTTAGTGAAGTAAAGACACTCGCCTGCATATTTCGATTAAGCCCTAGTGCAGTAATTGTTTCATAAGCTTCCATATTGGTTGCAACGTCAGTCGGGTTGTCCCGTAGTAAATCGTAAGCACGAAAATGCAGCGGCCGAGCAGCCACTAGCTTTGGGTCTAATTGACGAATCGTACCGGCCGCGAGATTACGCGGATTGGCGAACTCCGGTTCACCGGCTGCCCTGCGTTTAGCATTTAACGCGTCAAAGTCGTCCTTTAACATCACAATCTCACCACGAATTTCCGTTCGACCCGTTAAGAACTTCTCGTAGCCCGCTTCATGGCGCAGACGCAGTGGAACATTTTTGATTGTCCGAACATTGGCCGTGACGTCTTCACCCACAAAACTATCACCACGAGTAACGGCTTGCGATAATACCCCGTCCTGATAAATCAGGGCACATGCCAAGCCATCCATCTTAATATCGGCAAAGAATTCGTGCTGTCGGCCTGGTAATAGTTTATCCATTCGCTCAACCCACGCTTCAACTTCACGACGATCAAATACATCGTTCAAACTGAGCATACGACTACTATGCTCGATCTTTTTCAACTCGCCAAATAAACTATCGTAAATCGCATCGTCAACTGACGGCGTATCAAGCACATGATAGTCATAGCTATAGCGTGCTAATAATTCACGTAGCTCACGAGCACGTTGATCAGGCTGGGAGTGCGTCATCAGCAACAATCCTTCGATACAATAGATAGATATAAGCCGCAATCCACACCAATGTTAGTGACCCCATCACGAGCAACATAATAGGCACGGTTGGTATCGAGCTAAAATATGGCACGATAGTCTTTACCCAACCATCGATCATAATAGTAGGGATAGCCACTAACACCCATGTGACAACCACTATCAACAGCATCCACAGCATACGTAAAAGGATTCGCACACGGCGACCAATTACCAAGTCACCAGCTGTACGAAGTGCCTGCACAGGGTACATTCCTGGCAACGTCACAACTACCATCGCAATTAATGTCGACGTCAGCCAGTATGCCGATAACAGCGCTAGGACTGCAGCAGCCATCCAGAACAACATTGCCTCAACCCCACCTTCAAGCAATCCAGACCCGATTGCGGCAGTATAGCCATAGAATACAAGCGCGATAGGCAGTAGCTGCAACACCGCAACAAAGCCGATAAAAATAGTTGGAATAATTGGCGCACCGGCGTTATACAATCCGTCACGCATCTTTGGACGAGCACCAGCCGCAATCGCACGCAATAACCAGACGGTTGTCAGCCATAATAATAATCCTGCAAAAACCATATATGTTCGAGACTGAGAGTCGGTAGGGGCTTCGTTGTACGACCCACTAACACCGCCTAGCAGTAATAAGCCAGACTTACCAATCTCACCCCAGAATCCCTTAAAAATATCTGAAGTTGCCTCATTCACAGTTGTACGAAGCTCGGTATATACCGTCTCCGAGGCAAGATTCACAACACTCACCGTAATAAGTGCATACATCGCTAGAACCGCTAAGAATATTTTCTTATTATCCCATAACGTCTTTCGAACATGATTGGTAAACGCCCAATAGCCTGGTAGTTGCAATGAGCGTACATAATCACGACGATACGTACGGCGGAAACTACGATGCGGGCGGCGCTGCAGTAAATCCTGGCACCTAGTAACAATAATCACCACAAAACGTAGAGATAGAAACCACGCTAAAATTTTGGACTGTTTCTTGGTGATAGCCAATTTGCTTTTGCTGGTTTTGGTAGATGTCTTCGAACGAGATACGGGTTTTTTCTTGGATGTAGGCATGGCGCGGTCTCTTATTTAAAATTTATTGGCATTTTCACGCAGGCGTGCGATTCGCTGATCGAGTGGCGGATGAGTACTAAACAAATTATTAAAGAATCCAGACTTTAGAGGATTACTAAAAAATAGGTGTGCCGATGCCGCATTTTGATGCTGCATAGGACGACCGTATTGCGCTAATTTTTCTAACGCACTAGCAAGACCTTCACTATCGCGTGTCGTCATAACACTGGTTGCGTCAGCCAAATATTCACGCTGACGACTAATCGCCATTTGAATAATTGCCGCCAAAATTGGTGCCAAAATAATCAATACAATACCAACAACAAGGACAACTGGACTACTATTGCTTTCGCGGCGATCACTGTAAAAGAACATATTAAGTGCAAGATCGGACAATATACCAATAGCGCTCACTAGTCCAAACGCAATCATACTGACACGAATATCATAGTTTTTTACATGTCCCATTTCGTGTGCCATAACAGCCTCAAGCTCACGGTCATTCATGATGTCCATGATGCCTGTCGTAGCTGCCACGATTGCATGTTTAGGATCCCGACCGGTTGCCATAGCATTGGGGGCTGGATCCTCAATAATATACACCTTCGGTGTTGGCATACCGTTGGTAATAGCCAAGTTTTCTACGATGCGATACAGCCGTGGGTTGTCAGCCTTTTCAATTTCGCGTGCACCATTCAGCGATAGTGCCAACTTGCTTGCAATGAAATACTGAATCAAAGCATAAACGATAGTTATACCAATCACCCATAGTGTGATTGATTGATTACCACCGCCATAGATATAACTGACAGCCCAACCGATAGCACCAACAATGCCAACAAACACGGCCATGATAATAACCGTGTTGCGTTTGTTGGCAGCAATTGCGTTGTACATATGTTTCGCGAAAACCTAAATTAGAATTTTACTTCAACTGGTTTTTCAACTTCAGCCATATTTTCAACTTCAAAGAATTCGCGTTCTTTAAAGCCAAGCATCCCAGCGAAGATATTGTTTGGGAAAATCTGAATCTTTGTGTTTAGATCACGTACGCCACCGTTATAAAAGCGGCGCGCGGCTTGAATCTTATCTTCAGTGTCGACAAGTTCTTGCTGGAGTTCTGCAAAGTTCTGACTAGCTTTTAGGTCTGGGTATGCCTCGGCGACTGCAAACAAGCTTTTGAGGGCACCTTCGAGCATGTTTTCAGCATCGGCTGTTTCTTTAACACCCTGTGCGTTCAATGCATTCGCACGTGCTTCAGTCACTGCCTGGAAAACACCAGCTTCGTGCGACGCATAGCCCTGAACAGTGTTAATAAGATTTGGGATCAGGTCAAAGCGGCGCTTTAACTGAACAGTAATATCACTCCACGCTTCATCAACGCGGTTCTTTAGTGTCACCAGGCCGTTGTAAGTCGCCCACAAAAAGATACCTAGTACAACAACGATTCCTAGTACAATCCACAATGCCGTCATTTTCTTATAATCCCCTTATAATGTCTGTTAATTTGTAATCTTATTATAGCATTTTTAACGAAAAAACTCGACCGTGACGATCGAGTTTTTATCAATTCTGGTGCGCAGAGCGGGACTTGAACCCGCACGACCTATTGGTCAAGAGATTTTAAGTCTCTCGTGTCTACCAATTCCACCATCCGCGCATAGTAATGTTCGTAAGCTTCGATATATTTCGTAGCTTTTCTGTGCTTTGACCGACACGGTGTCTACTTGTGATTTACGTTTCACGCAGCCACCATCTGGCCAAATAATATTATGGAGGCACGTACGGGAGTCGCACCCGTCTACGCGGTTTTGCAGACCGCTGCGTAACTGCTCCGCCAACGCGCCATCTGTTTAGATATTATAGCAGAGATAACCTTAGAGATAGAGAGAAAATAAAAGAACGACCCAAAAGTCGTTATTTTATTTGGTGCGCGAAAGAGGACTTGAACCTCCACGTCCCGAAGGACACCAGCCCCTCAAGCTGACGCGTCTACCAATTCCGCCATTCGCGCATAAGGGTGTTGTTACTCGAACGATTATAGCGAGATTACGGTGTTTTGTAAACCGACTGAGTCGATGCGCTCCAGTAGAGAACATTACTGTAGCGATCTTGTGGAGAGATGAGTGTCGCATCAGCGCTAACTGATTGCACCTGACGATTAACGACATATTCGGCAACTGACTGGTAAAGACCGATTGCTGGTGCATCGTCTAACCACTGCGCAGCAAATGTCTTGTACTTCACATTTCGCAGTTCTGGTGTAATGCCGGAACGGGCGCTAGAAAGCGCAGCGTCTGCAGCGCTATTTTTGTAATTTGAGAAGTTAAACCCACCAGGTATAGCCTGTGATGAATGCCAGTATGCATAAATATCAGGGTCGGCTCCAATCGACAGTTCGTACAGTAGCACGTCATAGGCACGTTGTTGCAAAACGTTTTGAACAAAATTGCTTGACGGATCATTTGTGTCAATAATATTTGTCGTAATTGAAACACCCAGCTGGCGCCATTGGCCAACTAATATCTCAAGTGCCTTTTCGTAGGTAGAATTCTTTGTGGTTGCGATAGTAAGAGCCAATGGCTGTCCATCGGCATTTTTACGCACCCCGTCGACCACTTTCCAGCCAGCAGAATCCAGCAGATCAGCCGCGCTCTTGCTATTCGATGCCGGCGCCTTCGGAATACCGTCACCCGTCAATTGACCGTTTGTGAACGGTAGGTCCAGTGCTGGATACGACAGAATTTGATCCTTTGACCTGTCTCTTGGGTGATCATATGATGGAAGTGCCTGCTCAATACCCTTACGAATCGCATCGGTATCCGTTGCGAGTTGCAATGCCTTGCGAACGGTCTTGTCTTTTAAGGCTGGTGAATCATTATTGAATAGCGCATAGACGCCATTGTTCACAGGACGAGATACGACCTTATAATTCTGAACGTCCGCCTGAGCGACATGCATCGGCGACAAGTCGGCTGCCGCGTTCACCTGCCCGCTGCGCAGTGCTTGAACGATAGATTCAGGTGTGTCGTAGGCATGAACCTCAAAGCG